>JAHFOZ010000427.1 GCA_023261405.1 Planctomycetota bacterium | reverse complement strand
TCTTCCGTCACCTGGACCAATCAGACCACCGGCGTGTCGGGAACGGCGACCGGACTGATCAACTGGTCCGCCCTCATCTCCCTGACCGACGGAACGAACGTCGTGGTCATCACGGCCACCGACACCCCCGGGAACACCGCCACCCACACCGTCTCCATCTCCTTCGCCTCTCCGGGGGACAGCACTTCCCCCGCGATCCAGATCCAGTCCCCCACCGACCAGCCGAACACCTCCACGTCCGTCTCGCCGATCCTGCTGGGCGGGATTGCCTCCGACCTCAACGGCGTCTCAGCCGTGATCTGGCTCAACACCAGCACGCAGGGCCGCGGGACTGCCGTGGGAACCACCAACTGGATCGCCTCGGTTCCCCTCAGGGAGGGGAGCAACGTGATCCAGGTCACCGCCGTCGATCCGCGGGGCAACATCGCCACCGACCTCATCCTCGTCTCGTTCCTCCCCGGGCCGGGAGACAGCATCAATCCCTTCCTCTCCATCACCACCCCCACCGCGACGGGTTCGGTGGACACCGCGCAGGGCACCACCCCCGTCGGGGGCCTGGCCGTGGACGACATGCAGCTCACCTCCATCATCTGGATCAACGGCGCGACCGGGGAATCCGGGACCGCCAAGGGGCTCGCCGTCTGGTCCGTCGCCTCGGTCCGCCTGGCCAAGGGGATCAATCCGATCTCGGCCCTCGCCCTGGACAGCGCCGGGAACGCCTCGGCCGTCGTGACCATCTTCGTGAACTACACCGTCCCGCCGCCGCCGCCGGACGGCACCCTCGCCGGCCACAGCACCTGCGGCCTCACCGGCCTGGAGGGCCTGCTTCCGCTCGCCGCGCTCTGGCTCTGGCGCCGCCGCCGGCGAAGGATATGATAAAGTAATCTGTTTACTTTATCAGGGCGCTCGGACCGATGACGGAGACCGACTCCTCTCCCGCCACCGCCCCGCCCTCCCCCGGCCCCTCCCCCTGGGCCCTCGCCGCCGCGGCGGCAGCCCTGGCCTTCGCCGCCTTTATCCCTTCACTCGAGGGCAGGTTCGTCAACTGGGACGACGAGTACAACTTCGTCAACAACACGAAGTACCGCGGCCTCGGACCCGACCAGCTCCGCTACTTCTTCACCGACCTCTACGGGCACTACATGCCGGTGACCTGGATGACGCTCGGGCTGGACCACGTGCTCTACGGCATGAACCCCGCGGGATACCACCGGACCAGCCTCCTGTGGCACGCGGCCTGCGCGTGGGTTTTCTTCTTCATCGCCCTCCGCCTGCTCCGGAAGGCCCTCCCCGACGCGCCCGAACGCGCGCTCCGATGGTCCACGTTCGCCGCGACCCTCCTCTTCGCCATCCACCCCCTCCGCGCGGAGTCGGTGGCCTGGATCACCGAGAGGCGCGATGTGGTGAGCGGCCTCTTCTTCCTCCTCTCGGTCTGGGCCTACCTGAAACACGCCGGATCGCCCTCCCCGCCGGGACTCAAGTGGCTGGCGATCTCGCTGGCCTGCTGCGTCCTCTCGCTCCTCTCCAAGGCCATGGGGATGACCCTGTTCTTCGTGCTGGCCGTACTCGACGTCTACCCGCTCCGCCGGTTCGACCTCAGGCGGCCGGACCGCCGGGTCCTCCTCGAGAAGCTCCCCTTCGCCGTCCTGTTCGTGGCCATGGTCCTCCTGACGCGGCTAACCCAGCGCGAAGCGACGGCGCTCTACACCGCCGACATGTACCCCTGGGCCGATCGCCTCCTCCACCCCCCCTACCGGATCTGGTTCTACGTGGTCAAGACGGTCGCGCCGTTCGGACTCTCGCCGCTCTACCCCTTCTACCCCGTCCGCATCGCGGGCTGGGGCTGGTTCCTCGTGGCCGCCGTGGCCTTCGTGGCGGTCCTCGCGCTCATGCTCCGGTTCCGCCGCCGCTGGCCGGCCCTCCTGGCCTCGGCGCTGGCGTTCGGGGCGCTCATCGCGGCCCCGGTGGCCTGGCAGGCCGGACCGCACTTCGCGGCCGACCGCTACACCTATCTCGCCTGCCTCCCCTTCGCCCTCCTCTTCGGGGCCGCGCTCGCGCGCTGGGCGCCCGCGCGCAAGCCCCTCGCCTGGACGGGGGCGCTGGTCCTGGCGGCGCTCCTGACGCTCTCCTGGCGGCAGGCGAAGGTCTGGAAGGACTCGGAAGCCCTGTGGACGAGCGCCATCGAGGCGGGGACGCCCACCGAGATCCCCCACATGAACCGCGGCGTGGCCCGGGCCATCCGCGGAAAACTCGACGACGCCATGGACGACCTTCAGGAGGCGCTCCGCCGGAATCCCCGAGAGGTCATGGTCTGGGACAACCTTTCGTTCGTCCACCGGCTCCGGGGTGAGACCGGCAAGGCCGTCGAGGCCGGGACGAAGGCCATCGCATGCAACCCCAAGCTCACGAACCCTCACGTCAATCGGGCGCTGGCCCTGGTCGAGTCCGGCGATTACCCGGGGGCGGTCCTCGACTTCTCCAAGGCCCTCGAGATCGACCCGAAGCTGAAGGACGGCCACCTGAACCGCGCCCTGGCCCGCCAGAGGGCCCATGACCTGGAGGGCGCGATCGACGACGCCGGCCGGGCCCTCGAGCTGGACCCGGCCTCGGCCCGGGCCTTCGCCGCGCGCGCCGCCTGCCGGACGGAGCGGCGCGAGCACGAGGCCGCGCTGGCGGACTTCGCCCGGGCCCGGGAGCTCGACCCCAAGCAGGCCGCCCCCCTCGTGGCGCGGGGCGTGGTCCGCGCCAAGGCCGGCGATGCGGACGGCGCGATCGCGGACTACTCGGAGGCCATCAAGCAGGATCCGTCCGATTTCCTCGCGTTCAACAACCGCGGGCTGGCGCGGAACCAGAAGAACGACCTGGCGGGCGCGATGGCCGACTACACCGAAGCGATCCGCCTCGAGCCGCGCCACCCGGACGCCTGGTCCAACCGTTCCTCCGTCAAGGCCGCCGCCAAGGACCACGACGGCGTGATCGCCGACGCGACGGAGGCGATCCAGCTCGACCCCAGGAAGGCCGAGGCCTTCGGCAACCGCGGCGGCGCGCGCGCCCTCAAGGGCGATTTCAAGGGGGCGGTGGAGGACTTCGAGTCCGCACTCAAGGTCGCGCCTTCGGACTGGCCCCACAAGAAGACCATCCAGGCCACGCTTCAGGAGGCCCGGAAGCGGCTCAAGTAGCGGCGCTGCGGCATTGTCTTGTCGCCCTCCGCGCAATCGGGGAGAATCCGGATCATGTCGGGCCGGGCCCTGCCGTGGCGCCACCTTCCGGCCGCGCTCATCCTCCTCATCCCGGCCTTGCTCGTGGGCTCCGCGATCGGGCCTGGGAAGGCGCTCTTCGGGGCCGACATGGTCAACGGCTCGATCCACATCCGGGACCTCGTGGGACGCAGCCTGGCGCAGGGTAGGCTCCCGGTCTGGGACTCGCACGCGATGTGCGGCTTCCCGCTGCTGGCCGCGCTCCAGGCGGGCATCCTCTACCCGCCCACCTGGGCGGCCCTGGTGCTCCCGGGAGGGGCGCTCTGGGGCTTCCTCGTGCTGCTCCACCTGGCGCTCTCGGGGTTCTTCGCCTACGCCTGGCTCCGGCAGGGATTGCCGGTCGGGCGTCCGGCGGCGCTGGCGGGCGCGCTCCTCTTCATGCTCTCGGGATATTTCGTCCTGCACGTCTTCGCGGGACACGCCAGCCAGATCTCGGCCTATCCGTGGCTTGCAGCCATCCTGTGGAGAACCGAGCGGTTCCTGGCGGGGCCGACCCTGCGGCGCGGCGCGCTCCTGTCGGCCTCGATGGGCCTCCTCATCCTGACCGGCTTCCCGCACTTCGTCCTCGTGGCAGGGCTGCTGGCGGGCGCCCGGATCCTCTGGGCCCTCCTCGCCGAGAAGAAGGCGGAACCGGGGGGCTGGAAGACCGCCCTCGGGGCGGCAGTCGCGCTGGCCTGGGCCCTGCTCCTCGCGGCCCCGCAGCTGCTCCCGGCGATGGAACTGGTCCCGCACGCCCAGCGCGTGAGCGCCGGCAGCTCCGCGTTCTCGACCAGCTTCTCGCTGCCCCCTGAGAACCTGATGCTGTTCGTGGTTCCCGACTTCTTCGGCACCGGGGTCAATACGCCCTACTGGGGGCGCTCCATCCTGTGGGAAGCCTGCGCCTTTTCGGGGATCGCCGCCCTCGCGCTCGCCGCCGTGGGCCTGGCGGGACGCCATCGCTCAAAGTGGTTCTGGGCGGGGACGGGACTGGCGGGGATCCTCGTGGCGCTCGGTCGCCACGCGGTGTTCTTCGAGATCCTGCAGGCCTTCATGCCGGCCGCGGGGTTCTTCCGGGTGCCGGGGCGCTACCTTTCGGTCCTCGTCCTTTCGCTGGCTCCGCTCGCGGCGCTCGGGGTGGAACGGCTTCTCGCAGAGGAGAAGCCCACGCGGACTCTTCGCGGCATGGTGCTGGGGATGGGCGTGCTGGCGCTCGCCCTGGGGGTCCTCCGCATCGCCGGAGGGGTTCTGGGACCGGAGTCGAGCCTCTGGGAGTCGACCGTGGCCGGCGTCAACCTTGGAGAGGCGGCCCCACCCGTGCCTCTTCCGCCGAAGGGGCCTGAAATGACCCGAGTCTTCTCCGGGACCATGGCGGGCCTCACGTGGGCCCTGCTCGTGAGCCTGGCGATCGCG
>JAHFOZ010000426.1 GCA_023261405.1 Planctomycetota bacterium | reverse complement strand
TCGCGCCCGAAGCTCCGCGCGCCGCGCTCGTCCGCCGGGCCACCTTCGACCTGCACGGCCTCCCGCCCGCGCCCGAGGAGGTCGACGCCTTCGTGAACGACCCCGCGCCCGACGCCTACGAGAAGCTCGTGGACCGCCTCCTCGCCAGCCCCCGCTACGGCGAGCGCCAGGCGCGCCGCTGGCTCGACCTCGTGCGCTACGCGGAGTCGGACGGCTATAAGCAGGACGCCTACCGCCCCCACGCCTGGCCCTACCGAGACTACGTCGTCCGCGCCTTCAACGAAGACAAGCCCTACGACCGCTTCGTCCTCGAGCAGCTCGCCGGCGACGAGGTCGCGCCCACCGACCCGGACGTCGCCGTCGCCACCGGATACTTCCGTCACGGCATCTACGAGTACAACCAGCGGAACGTCTCCGGCCAGTGGCGCGACATCCTCAACGACGTGACCGACGTCACGGGCGACGTCTTTCTCGGGCTCGGCATGGGCTGCGCCCGCTGCCACGACCACAAGTTCGATCCCATCCTCCAGGCCGACTACTTCCGCCTGCAGTCCTTCTTCGCCGCGCTCCGCTTCCCCACCGAGCGCCCCCTCGCCACGCCCGCCGACCTCGCGGCACACGCCGCGAAACAGAAGGCGTGGGAAGAGAAGACGGCCGAGGTCCGCGCCGAGCTCGAGAAGCTCGAGAAGCCCTTCCTCGCCAGCCTCGAGAAAGGCATCGTCTCGAAGTTCCTTCCGGAGTTCCAGGAGGCCTGGAAGAAGCCCGAATCCGCCCGCGACCCGTACGAGCGCCAGATCGGCGACCTCGTAGACCGCCAGGTGGCCGTCGAGCGGGCCCTCGTCGACGGCAAGATCAAGGGCGCCGACCGCGAGAAATGGTCCGCGCTCAAGCGCAAGCTCTCGGAATCCGACGGCTTGAAACCCAAGGACCTCCCGACGAGCATGCTCGTCAGCGACGTGGGGTCCGAGGCGCCCCCGGTCCTGATCCCCGGCGACGCGTCCAAGCGCGTCATCGACCCCGGGTTCCTCGCGGTGCTCTCTCCCGCGCCCCCGAAATTCGAGCCCGCCGCGGCGAGCACCGGGCGCCGCACCGCGCTCGCGCGGTGGATCACGGCCCCTGAGAACCCGCTCGCCTCGCGCGTCATGGCCAACCGGATCTGGCAGGGCCACTTCGGCCGCGGCCTGACGTCCACCTCGAGCGATTTCGGCCGCCTGGGCGAGGCGCCCTCGCATCCGGAGCTCCTCGACTGGCTGGCCGCCCGCTTCGTCCGCGAAGGCTGGAGCCTGAAGAAGATGCACCGGCTCCTCCTGAGCTCCGCGGCCTACCGGCAGTCGGGGGCGAATCCGGCCGCCGCGCAGGCGCGCCTCAAGGACCCGGAGAACCGCTGGATCTGGCGGATGACCCCCAGGCGCCTCGAGGCCGAGGAGGTCCGCGACGCGATGCTCGCCGTGGCGGGCGAGCTGGACCTGGCGATGGGCGGCCCCTCCGTGGACCCCAACCTCCCGCGCCGGACGGTCTTCACGAAGGTCTTCCGGAACACGCGTGACCCGCTGCTCGAGGCCTTCGACGCGCCCGAGTCCTTCTCGAGCGTCCCGGCCCGCAACGTCACGACCACGGCCACGCAGTCGCTCCTCATGATCAACGGCCGCTGGCCCCTCGAGCGCGCCCAGGGTCTGGCCCGGCGGCTCCGCGGCTCGAACGCCGACCGGGTCGGGGAGGCCTACCGACGGGCCCTCGGCCGCGCGCCCGCCCCGGCGGAGATCGAGGCGGCCCTCGCTCTCCTGGGACGTGAGGCCGGACCCGCGGCCGCCCCCGGCGCGGACCTCCCGCTCGCCCAGACGATGCCCGACCGCGGCGGGCAGGCCGCGCGCCTGCGGGGCGCCCAGCTCCAGGATCGCCTGCGCCTCGCCGGCGCGACTTCGCTCCCGGACGGCGACTTCACGATCGAGGCCGTCGTCATCCTCGACTCGCTCTACGAGGACGCCTCGGTGCGCGTGATCGCCTCCCAGTGGGACGGGAGGAACGAGCATACCGGGTGGTCGCTCGGGGTCACGAGCGAGAAGTCCAAGCACCAGCCGCGGAACCTGATCCTCCAGCTCTCGGGCAACGCGGCCTACGAGGTGGTGGCCTCCGACCTGCGCCTCGAGCTCCACAAGACGCACTACGTGGCGGCGTCCGTGAGGATCGCGGAGACGGGCGAGGCGGGTGTGACCTTCTTCATGCAGGACCTCTCCGACCCCGAGGCCCCGCTCCGCACGGCGAACGTCCGCCACAAGTCCACGGGTGGATGCGGTTCGAGGACCGCGTTCATGATCGGCGGCCGCGAGGGCCAGCCGGGGCACGGCTGGGATGGCCTGATTGATGAGGTGCGCCTCAGCCGCGCGGCGTTGCCGAAGGAGCAGCTCCTGATCCACGAGAGCCCCGCCCCCGCGGAGGCGGTGGCGGGCCACTGGCGCTTCGAGCCCGTGCCGGGCTTCTTCGCCGACTCCACGGGCCGCCAGAGGCCGCTCGCGAGGCCCGTGGTCTCGAAGCCCGGGGCGGCGGTCGCCTCGGAGAGCGGCCTCGCCGACTTCTGCCACGTCCTCCTCAATTCGAGCGAGTTTCTCTATGTGGACTGAGCACCACGAGGTCCCGAAGACCCGCCGCGAGTTCCTCGCGAAGGCCGGCGCCGGGTTCGGAGCGCTGGCGATGAGCTCGCTCCTGGGCGCGCAGGAGTCCGTCCGTTCCTCGCACTACGCCCCCACGGCGAAGAGCGTGATCTTCCTCTTCATGGAGGGCGGCCCGAGCGGGATCGACCTCTTCGATCCGAAGCCGAAGCTCGTGGAGCTCTCCGGCCAGCCCCTGCCGCCGAGCTTCAAGCCCGTCATCACCGCGATGGGCGAGTACAACGCCCCGCTGCTGGGGTCGAAGCGCACGTGGAAGCGCCACGGGAAGGGCGGCCTCTGGGCCTCCGACTGGGTCCCGTATACGGCGACCTGCATGGACGACATCGCGGTGATCCGCTCGTGCATCACCGACGGCCTGAACCATTCCGGCGGCGTCTGCCAGATGAACACGGGCACGCCGCTCGCGGGGCGGCCCTCGCTCGGAAGCTGGGTGAGCTACGGACTCGGGACCGAGAACCGGAACCTCCCGGCCTTCGTGGTGATGCAGGACAATCCCGCCACGGTGGTGAACGGCCCGCGGAACTGGGGGCCCGGATTCATGCCGGCGGTCTACCAGGGCGTGCGCCTGCAGTCGGGCGCGGAGCCGATCCCGAACCTCAAGACCCCGGAGGCGGTGGGCGAGGAACGCCAGAAGGAGAAGCTGGCCCTCCTCGCGCAGATGAACCGCCGCCACGCCGAGACCCGTCCCGACGCCTCGGAGCTCGAGGCCCGGATCCGCAGCTACGAGCTCGCCTTCCGCATGCAGGCCGAGGCCCCGGAGGCGGTGGACCTCTCGCGCGAGACGGCGGAGACGCTGGAACTTTACGGCGCGAACGAGAAGGCCACCGAGTCCTACGGGCGGATGTGCCTCCTCTCGCGGCGGCTGGTCGAGCGCGGGGTGCGCTTCGTCCAGCTCTACTCGGGCGCCGGGAGCAAGTGGGACGCCCACTCGGGCATCGAGAAGAACCACGCGGAGCACTGCCGCTCGATGGACAAGCCGGTGGCGGGGCTGCTCAAGGACCTGAAGCGCCGGGGGCTGCTCGAGGAGACGCTGGTCGTCTGGGGCGGCGAGTTCGGTCGCACCCCGATGAGCGAGAAGGGCGACGGGCGCGACCATAACCCTTACGGCTTCACGATGTGGATGGCCGGCGGCGGCGTGGCGGGCGGGCGGACGATCGGCGCCACCGACGAGATCGGCCTCCACGCCACCGAGACGCGCCTCCACGTCCACGACCTGCACGCGACGATCCTGCACCTGCTCGGCGTGGACCACACGAAGCTCACCTACTTCCACAAGGGCCGCCCCGAGCGCGCCACGATCAACGAGGGCGAGGCCTACCGGCGGATCACGTCGGGGTGATCGTCGGCCCTGAGCCGCAAAGGAATCCGGCAGGGGGATTCCGCTTCATCCGCGGGGTCTTTCCCTACTCGGCCGGCGTGGCGGCCGAGCCCGGCTTCGAGATCGAGCGGCTGCGCTTTGCCTCGCCCCCGACGATGGACGAGGGGTGGGGGAGGATCGAGGCCCATCTCGCGTCGATCGGGCGGCCGCTCGCGGCCTTCTGCGCCTGCGAGCTCCGCTCGCCGCGCCCGTTCTCGGAGGACGGCTTCCGCGCGTTCAATCGCGGCTACGGCGCGGTGCTCCGGGACCGCTGGGGGGTCTTCGCGGAGGGGATCAACCCGGTGGCGCGGAGCAACGTCTGCCCGGAGATCGACCCGCCCGCCGAGCCGGTCTTCCACGCGTTCTCCTACACGGTCCCCGGGTCGCGGGGCGGCTTCGTGATCGCGGGCTGCGGCGAGGTGCCCGAGGGGAAGGACGACTACCGGAGCCACATCGTCCGGCGGGGCGACGTCTCCCCGGAAGGGCTCCGGGAGAAGGCCCGCTGGGTGCTCGCGGAGCAGGAGCGGCGGATGGGGGCGCTCGGATCCGGCTGGAAGGACGTCACGGCCGCGCAGCTCTACACGGTCCACGACCCGCACCCCTTCCTCGCCGACGAGCTGGCGCG
>JAHFOZ010000031.1 GCA_023261405.1 Planctomycetota bacterium | reverse complement strand
CCAGGATCACGATCGGCATGCTCCGGGTCTCCCCCCGCCGCGCCGTCCCGCCCTGCAGCTTCTCCGCGTCCTCCGCGGAGACCATGACGATGGGGGCCGGGCCCGACGCATCGTCCGCCATGCCGCCCCCGCCCCCTCCGCCGCCGTCCCCCATGAAGTTCCGCTTGAGCAACTCCGCCTCGCGCATCTCCAGGGAGAGGCGCTTGGAGATGGCGTCCGTGATGTCGTCGCCCCCCTTGTAGAACTCCCGGGTGAAGTGGGACATCGCGTCGCTCATGATGTTGATGTTGGTCTTCGAGGCCCCGATGTCGACGAGGGCCAGGAGTTTTCCGGAGGCCAGGGAGTCGGGCCGCGCCATGCCCGTGAGCTCGTAGGCGTTGCCGAGGGCGAAGGAGTCCACGTCCACGATGGACGGCAGGAGGCCGGCCGCCTCCAGCACCGCCACGTGCTCGTCCACGAAGGTCCTCTTGGAGGCCACCAGGAGGACGCGCATCTCGGGCTCCTGGCCCTCCTGGGGGGGGAGCTCCTCCAGCTTCTGGGAGTCGTGGAGGACCTCGTCGACCTCGACCGGGATGTACTTGCCCAGTTCGTACTTGGCGGCGTTCCCCAGTTCCTCGTCGGTCATGACGGGCATGCTGATGTAGCGGACGAATACGAAGCGCCCGGAGACGGCGCTGACCACCCGCTTCGTCTTGAACTTCTTCCGGGCCAGCAGTTCCATCACCGCGTCGGCGGCCGAAACCTGCGGGGAGATCTCGGCGATCCCGAACTCGGTGATCTTGTACGTGCCGCTGGATTCGGTGAGCTGGACCGCCTTGACGAACTTGGAGCCGATGTCCAGCCCCAGGAGGTGACGCTGACCCATGATGGGATTCCTCGAGCGGAGCGCGTCCGGAACTACCCCTGCCACGAGTCTATCATCTCACGGAGGGTTGTCAAGCGGCCGGGCCGGCGGGCCTCTTCACGTCCCCGGATGGGAAAGTCTTGATTTCCGGGCGGGATTCCCTAGGATATCGCGCGTGATTCAACCCATGACGAAGGGGCGGCGCTGCGCGCTCTGCAACAAGGGCCCGCTCCGCGGGCAGCAGATCTCCCGGCGCGGCCTGGCGAAGAAGAAGGGTGGCGTCGGCCGGAAGATCACGGGCCGCTCCGCGAGGAGCTTCAACCCCAACCTCCAGCGCGTCCGGGCGGTGGTCGGCGGCAAGACCGTCCGCTTGAAGGTCTGCACCTCCTGCATCCGCCTGGGCCGGGTCCTGAAGCCAGCCTAGCGATCGGGCCATCGAGCCATTGAGCGATTGTGTGATTGAAGCATCCCCCCCGGGGGGACGCCCAAATCACCCAATGACACAATCACTCAATGACTGAATTCCGGGGGGTTGGCCTTGAGCGAAGAACGGGTCCGTGAAGTAGAAGAGACCGTCCGCACGAACGACCGGTGGCGGATGCGCGCCACGGTCAACCTGATCGCCAGCGAGAACGTCCTCTCCGCGCGCGCCCGCGCCCTCCTGCCCTCCGACTTCGGCCATCGCTACGCCGAGGGCCACCCGGAGCCGGGCAAGCGGTACTACCAGGGCACGCGCCACATCGACGTCATCGAAGCCCGCGTGCGCGACGAGATGAAGGGCCTCTTCGGCTGCAGTCAGGCCGAAGTGCGCACCGTGAGCGGGACGAACGCCAACGACGTGGTCTTCTCGTCCTTCGTGAAGCCCGGCGACGTCGTGATCGTGAACTCGCTCTCCGTCGGCGGCCACATCAGCCACCAGCCCATCGGCGGGATGGGGAAGTACACCGACCGCATCCTCGAATGGCCCCGCCACGCCAATGGCTACCAGATCGACGTGGACCGGTCGAAGGACCTGATCGCGAAGGAGAAGCCCCGCCTCGTCCTGCTGGGGAAGAGCCTCATCATGTTCCCCGAGCCCGTCCGCGAGATCGCCGCCGTCTGCAGGGACCTCGGCGTGCTTCTCGTGTTCGACGGCGCCCACGTCCTGGGCCTCATCGCGGGCGGCCAGTTCCAGAGTCCCCTGGCGGAGGGCGCGGACATCCTCCTGGGCTCCACCCACAAGACCTTCTTCGGTCCCCAGCGCGGCGTGGTCCTCTCCAACCTGGACGACAAGCGCTGGAAGCGCATCGACCGGCTCGCCTTCCCGGGCTGCCTCTCCAACCACCACCTCAACACGCTCCCGCCGCTCCTCGTGGCGACCTACGAGATGAAGGCCTTCGGGCGGGAGTACGCACGGCAGGTCGTGGCGAACGCGCAGGAGTTCGCCAAGTCCCTCGTCGCGGCCGGGTTCGACGTCCAGCTGGCGGATCTCGGCTACACGCAGAGCCACCAGGTGGCCGTGGACGTCCGCAAGCAGGGCGGGGGCGGCGTCTGCGCCGCGAAGCTCGAGGAGAACGACATCATCTGCAACTACAACCTCCTCCCCTTCGACGACAAGAAGCTGGCCAAGAACCCTTCGGGCCTCCGCCTCGGGGTCCAGGAGATGACCCACTGGGGCATGAAGGAGCCCGAGATGGAGGAGATCGCGCGGCTCTTCAAGGCCTGCCTCATCGAGGGCAAGGCGGTCCGGGAGGAGGTCGACCACTTCCGCGCGAAGTTCATCGACGTCCACTACAGCTTCGATCCCCGCGCCTCCCGCGAGGACGCGCCCACGAAGAGGGTCTCCGGGTCGAAGGGCTCGCCCATCGACATGGACCTCGCGGGCTACTGATGCACCCGCACCTGCTGCGGAGGCAGGCGGCCGTCCTCGTCCTCGTCGACGTCCAGGAGCGCCTCCACGCCGAGGTGGTCCGCCGCGACGACGTCGCGGCCAACCTCGTCCGGCTCGCCGGCGCGGCGAAGATCCTGGGGCTCCCCGTCGTGGTCACCGAGCACGCGGCGAAGGCCTTCGGGCCCACGATCGGGTCGCTGCGCGGGGCGCTGTCCTGCTACGAGCCCCTCCACAAGATCGTGTTCTCCTGCTTCGGGTCGGAGGAGTTCGCGGCGAAGCTCGGCGCCCTGGGGCGGAAGCAGGTGATCCTGGCGGGCTTCGAGACCCACATCTGCGTCTGCCAGACCGCGCTCGACGCGATCGACCGCGGCTACGCCGTGCACGTCGTCCGGGACGCCGCATCCGCGCGCTCGGAGGCGAGCCATGCCCTGGGCGTGGAGAAGATGGCCGGGGCCGGGGCGGTGCCCGCCTCCACCGAGACGGCGATCTTCGAGCTCCTGGAGCGCGCCGGGACGGACGAGTTCCGGAAGGTCCTGCCCCTCATCAAGGGGCAGGGGGCGTAGCCCCGTCCGCGTCCCCCCCGTCGATCTGCTCCTTCCCCTCGGCGACCCTCCGGACGACGGACTGCAGCCCCAGGTGGACGATGAGCCAGCTCCCCAGGAGGATGAGGATGAGGTCGCAGGCACGCGTGACGATGGCGAAGGCCCCGGCGTTCTCCTTCCCCAGGCCCAGGAGATCGAAGATGCCCATCATGCCGCCTTCGAAGACGCCCAGCCCCCCGGGCGTGTGGGGCAGGCTGTTGATCACGTTCGTGACGAGGAAGATGGCGCAGAGCTGCTCCGTGGAGATGAGCTGGCCGTCCCGCGCGAAGTAGAAGAAGATCAGTGGACGATACAGGACCCCGGCCGCGGAGACGAGCGTGACGGCCTGCGCGATCAGGAAAGTCCTCCAGCGCCGGGTGAAGGAGGCATGGATGATCACCTCCATCTCCCTCGCGCGCGCCCGGAGCCGGGCCAGCTTCCGGCTGCGCCTCCGGAACAGCGCCAGGACGTTGATGAGCTTCACGCTCGGCTGGTGGTTGCCCACGAAGCCCCACAGCGCGAGCCCGAAGACGGACAGGAGCACGAGCATGCTCACGGCGATCAGCAGGGTGTCCTTCCGGGTGAACTCGATCCGCGTCACGGAGATGCCCACCGCCACGAGCATCATCATGAGGTGAGCCCCCACCTCCTGGAACTTGGCCACGACGATGGTCGCCAGGACGCTGCGGTTCGGCACGCCGTGGAGCCTGGACACGTAGATCATCTTCAGCGGCTCGCTGCCGAGGTACATCGTGGGCGCGATGAAGTTGATGGGGAACCCCATGAAGTTCGCCTTGAGCGCGGTCCACAGCGGCACCTTGAGGCCGTCGCCCCTCATCAGGATCGTCCAGGCGATCCCGGGCGCCACGAGCGTCAGGGAGGAGGCCGACAGGTAAAGGGCCATCCCCAGCCAGCCGAAGTCCTGCACCTTCTCGAAGGACCGGGCGAAGCCGCCGAACTGGCCGATGACGAAGACGAAGAGTACCAGGCCCAGGATCATCGAGCCGGCGGTGAAGAGTTTCTTCAACATAGCAGGGGCGGGCCGCGATTCTAGGGGCCCCTGATCCCATCGTCAACAGCGGCGTGCCACGTTGACTCGGTCAGGGAGGGTCCGTACAATGCGGCCGCCCATGAAGGTCAAGACCGCCCTGATCAGCGTCACCGACAAGACCGGCATCGTGGAGTTCGCCCGCGGCCTCTCGATGATCGGCGTCGAGATCCTATCCACCGGGGGCACCGCCCGCACGCTCCGCGACGCGGGCGTCCGCCTCACCGAGGTTTCGGAGTACACCGGCTCCCCGGAGATCATGGACGGGCGCGTCAAGACCCTCCATCCCCGCGTGCACGGCGGCATCCTCTGCGTGCGGGACAGCCGCGCCCATATGGAGCAGGCGGAGAGGCAGGGAATCCGACTCATCGACCTCGTGGTCGTCAACCTCTATCCCTTCCGCGAGGTGGTCGCCCGCCCGGACGTCACCTTCGATGATGCCATCGAGAACATCGACATCGGCGGCCCCGCCATGGTCCGCTCCGCGGCCAAGAACCACAAGTACGTCACCGTGGTCACCGAGCCGGCGGACTACGCCCGCGTCACGGAGGACCTCCGTCGCCGGAGCGGGACCACCAGCGAGATGCTCCGCCGCGAGCTCGCCGTGAAGGCCTTCGCCCACACCGCGAGGTACGATGGCGCGATCGCCACGTTCCTGGGCGGGCGCGAGGGGTTCCCCGACCTCCTCACCCTCCAATTCGAGAAGATCGACGACCTCCGCTACGGCGAGAACCCGCACCAGAAGGGGGCCTCCTACCGCTCCTCCGCGCGCACCGCGCCTTCCGTGGCCCACGCCCAGTTCCTGGGCGGGAAGGAACTCTCGTACAACAACCTCCTCGACCTCGACAGCGCCTTCGAGCTCGCCCGCGGGCTGCGCCGCGGGCCCGGCGGACGCCTTCCGGAAGGCCCTGGAGGGCGACCCCGTCTCCGCCTACGGGGGCCTCCTCGCGTTCAACGACACGGTCGACACCGCCACGGCGGAGCTCATCGCCGTGAAGGAGAACTTCTTCGAGGGCATTGTGGCGCCCCAGTTCGCGCGGGGCGTCCTGGAAATCCTGCGCGAGAAGACCAAGTGGGGCAAGAACCTGCGGGTCCTCGAGGCGGGGAGCCTCCCGACCTCGGGCGGGTGGATGCAGGTCCGCGCCATCCGCGACGGCGCGCTCGTCCAGTCTCCCGACGACGCCCTCACCGCCGAGGTCAAGCCCGTCGCCGGGACGGTCACCGAGGAGCAGAGTCGCGACCTCCTCTTCGCGTGGGCCGTCTGCAAGCACGTCCGCTCCAACGCGATCGTGCTGGCGAAGGATGAGAAGATCGTGGGCGTGGGGGCGGGCCAGATGAGCCGCGTCGACTCCTCCCACATGGCCGTCCGGAAGGCGGGCGACCGCGCGAAGGGCGCCGTGGCCGCGAGCGACGCCTTCTTCCCGTTCCCCGACGCGCTCGAGACCCTCCTGGACGCGGGGGTCAACGCCGTGATCCAGCCCGGCGGCTCGATCCGCGACGCGGAGGTGATCGCCGCCGCCCACAAGCGGGGCGTCCCCATGCTCCTCACGGGCATGCGGCACTTCAAGCATTAGGGCGGGGCCTGCCATGAAAATCGGTCTCCTCTGCTATCCGACCTCCGGGGGGAGCGGCGTGATCGCCTCCGAGCTCGGACGGGCCCTCGCGGCTCGCGGCCACGACGTGCACCTCTTCAGCTACCGGCCGCCCTTCCGCTCCCTCCCCACGGGCGAGCGGTTCCGCTGGCACGAGATCACCATCCCGCAGTACCCGCTCTTCGAGTATCCCTCCTACGGCATGGCCGCGGCCTGCAGGATCGCCGAGGTCCCGCTGGACCTCCTCCACGTCCACTACGCCTATCCCCACGCCGTGAGCGCCTTCCTGGCCAAGGAGATGTCCGGGCAGAAGCTCCGGACCGTGACCACGCTTCACGGGACCGACATCCTGCTGGCCGGCCAGGACGCCTCGTTCGCGCGCGCCACGCGCTTCGGGCTCGAGCGGAGCGACGCCGTCACCGCCGTCTCCCGCTTCCTCCGCGAGAAGACCCTCTCCTGGTTCGAGTGCTCGAGGCCCATCGAGGTCGTCCCGGATTTCGTGGACACCCGCCGCTTCGGGGTCTCGGACCGGCGGTCGCGGACCCTCGTGCACGTCTCCAACTTCCGCCCCGTCAAGCGAACGGCCGACGCCGTGCGCGTCCTCTATCTCGTGCGCAAGCGTTGCGAGGCCCGCCTCCTCCTCCTCGGCGCCGGCCCGGAGGAGCCCGCCGTCCGCGAGCTGGCCGCCCGCCTGGGGGTGGCGAAGCACGTCTCGTTCGCGGGGGAGGATCCGGACGTGGCGCGGCGCCTCCGCGGGGCGGCCTGCCTCCTCTCCACCAGCGAGTTCGAGGGCTTCGGCATGGCGCCCCTGGAGGCCATGGCCTGCGGGGTCCCCGTGGTCGCCACCCGCAGCGGCGGCGTGGAAGAGGTGGTGAGCGAGGCCTGCGCGCGCCTCGCCGACGTGGGGGACGTGGAGACCCTCGCCGCGGGCGCGGCGGAGGTCGTGGACGACCCGGCCCTCGGGCGCCGCATGGGCGAGGCCGGGCGGCGGCGCGCGGAGGAATTATTTGACGCCGACCGCGTGGTTCCACAGTATGAGGCGCTTTACGAACGCGTTTGCGGAGCCAGACATGCCCAGGATTCATCCGTTTAAGGCGGCGCACTTCGACGCCGCGAAGCTCGGCGGGGACCTCACGAAGGTCACCACGCAGCCCTACGATCGGATCGACGCGAAGTTGCAGGACGAGTACGCCGCGCGGCACGCGCACAACATCATCCGGATCATCCTCCGCAAGGAGGAGCCCGGGAAGGACAAGTACCGCGAGGCCGCCGGGACCCTCGAGGACTGGCTGGCGAAGGGGATCCTCGTCCAGGACTCGAAGCCCGCGCTCTACGTCTACCACCAGACCTGCACGACGCCGCAGGGACGCAAGATCCGCAAGGGGCTCTCGGCCCTCGTGCAGATCGACGAGCCGGGGAAGGGGAAGATCCTCCCCCACGAGCAGACCCACACGGGCCCGAAGATCGACCGCTTCAAGCTGATCTCCGCCGCCCGCGCCCACACCGAGCAGGTCTTCTTTCTCTACTCCGATCCGGAGAAGGCCGTCAACCGCATCTGCGACGAGGCCGCCCGGGGGAAGCCGGACTTCATCGCCACCGACGACCTGGGCGAGGTCCACACGGTCTGGCGGATCGGGGACCCCGCGAGGATCCAGGCAATCCAGAAGGCGCTCGAGGCGAAGGACTGCATCATCGCCGACGGCCACCACCGGTACGAGACGAGCTGGAACTACAAGCAGGACTGCCTCGCGAGGGGGGAGAAGCTCGACAGTCCCCAGACCGCGGCGAACGTCCTGGCCACGCTCGTGAACATGGATGACGACCTCACGATCTTCGGAACCCACCGGCTCTGCTACGACGTTCCGGCCTTCGACCTCGCGAAGGTGCTGGCGGCCGCGAAGAAGGTCTTTGACATCCGGGAGTATGCGTTCGCGGACGCCGCGGCCGAGCAGAAGGCTCGCGCGATGATGCTGGAGGAGCTCCGGGTCACGGGCCTGGAGAAGCCGTGCTTCGGCGTGGCCGCCAAGGCGTCGCAGGCGCACTACCTCTTCGTGGTCCGCGACGTGAAAGCCGCGGCGGCCCAGGTGAAGGATCCCCGCTCGGAGGACTGGCGCTCGCTCGACGTCTGCCTCCTCCATACGCTCGTGCTCGAGGCGCTCCTCGGGATCGGCCCGAAGGAGCTCGCCGCCGAAATGAACGTGGAGTTCCTCCGCAGCGCGGACGAGGCCGTGGAGAAGGTGCGGGGCGCGGGGCGCTTCCAGGTCGCCTTCCTCGTCAACCCCGTCCGGATGGACCAGATCCAGCGCGTGGTCCGCAAGGGCGAGCGCTTCCCCCAGAAGACCACGGATTTCTATCCGAAGCTCCTTACGGGGCTCCTCCTGTGCAGATTGAATGTGAGCGAGACATGACCCACAAGCGACTCTGGATCCCCGGGCCCGTCGAGGTCCACCCCGACGTGCTCCAGGCCTGCGCGGTCCCGATGATCACCCACCGCGGCAAGGAGTATCAGAAGATCCACTCCGGCGTGAAGGGGAAGCTGCGGCAGTTGTTCGGCACGGAGAAGGGCCACGTCTATCTCTTCACGTCGAGCTCCACGGGCGCCATGGAGGGCGCGCTCCGCAACCTCTGCGGGAGGCGCGCGCTCTCCTGCACCTGCGGGAATTTCAGCGAGCGCTGGCACGACATCGCCCTGGAGAACGGCAAGGAGGCGGACCGCTACGGCGTCGAGTGGGGCCAGCCCAACCGCCCGGAGGAGATCGACCGGCTCCTGTCCACCGGGAAGTACGACTGCCTCACGCTCGTCTCGAACGAGACGTCCACCGGCCTCTTCAACCCGCTCCGGGAGATCTCGGATGTCATGAAGAAGTACCCCGACGTCTCCTTTGCCGTGGACGCCGTGAGCTCGCTCGCGGGGGTCCCCATCAACCCGGTCGAGCTCGGGATCGACTACCTGCTGGCCGGGACGCAGAAGGCCTTCGGCCTGCCGCCGGGGCTCGCGGTGGTCTGGGCCTCCGACCGGGCGCTGGAGAAATCCGCGAAGGTCCCGGGCCGCGGGCACTACTTCGACCTCCACCAGTTCAGGAAGATGGACGAGAAGAACGAGACCCCCGAGACGCCCGTGATCAGCCTGATCCACGCGCTCGACGTCCAGATGACCCGGATGCTCGCCGAGGGGCTCGACAACCGCTGGAAGCGCCACCGCGAGATGGCCACCACCTGCCAGGAGTGGGCCAACTCCCGCTTCAAGATGTTCCCCGCGGCGGGCTGCTGGTCCACCACCGTCTCCTGCATCGAGAACACGAGGAAGGACGTCACGGTCAAGCAGCTCTACGAGAAGCTCCTGGAGCGGAACGCCGTGATCTCCGAGGGCTACGGCAAGCTCAAGGAGCGGACCTTCCGCATCGCCCACATGGCGGACACCACGGTCGCGGAGCTCAGGGAGCTCCTGGGCTGGATCGACGAGATCCTGAAGAAGTGAGCGCCGGCTCGCCGTGATCACCCGGCAGGAGTTCGAGAGGCGGGAGGAGGCCACGCTGGCCCCCTTCGCGGCCAAGAGCGGCTGCTCCGCCGGGCGCGCCGGGCCGGAGGAGGAGCACGCCTACCGCACGGCGTTCCAGCGGGACCGCGACCGGGTGATCCACTGCGCGGCGTTCCGTCGCCTCCAGTACAAGACCCAGGTCTTCGTGAACCACGAGGGGGACTACTACCGCACGCGACTCACCCACTCGACCGAGGCGGCGCAGATCTCCCGGACCATCGCGCGGGCCATGGGCCTGAACGAGGACCTCTGCGAGGTGGTGGCGTTGGGCCACGACCTGGGCCACACCCCCTTCGGCCACTCGGGGCAGGACGCCCTCGACGCGTGCATGAAGGGGCACGGGGGCTTCGAGCACAACCGGCAGAGCCTCCGCGTCGTGGAGCTTCTCGAGGAGCGCTACCCGGGCTTCCGCGGGCTCAACCTGACCTTCGAGACGCGGGAGTCGATCCGCAAGCACGGATGGGTTCCCCGCAAACCCGTGGAGCCGGAGTACCGGCCCGAGTGGGCGCCGCTCCTTGAGGCGCAGGTCGTGGACATCGCCGACTCGATCGCCTATGACGCCCACGACATCGACGACAGCGTGAAGGCGGGCCTGATCGCCGAGGCGCAGCTCGCGCCCCTGGAGATCTGGGGCCGCGCCGTGGAGGGCTCGCGCCTCGCGGGGGAGATGCGCGTGCGCGCCGCCGTGCGCCAGATCATCAACCTCGAGGTGACGGACCTGGTGGAGACGACGCTCTCGAACGCGTCGCGACTGGGGCTCGGATCGCTCGAGGCGGTGCGCGCCGCGAAGGAGCCGGCGGTCGGCTTCTCCGCGGCGATGGACCGCCAGAAGAAGGAGCTCCAGTCCTTCCTCCACCGGAACGTCTACCGCCACCACCGGGTGCTGATCATGGCGGAGAAGGCGCGGCGCTTCATCACCCAGCTCTTCGAGGCCTACGCCGCGAACCCGGCCCAGCTCCCGCCGCGCTTCCAGGAATGGGCCGGGGAGGTGGGGGCGCCGCGCGCCGTGGCGGACTACATCGCCGGGATGACGGACCGCTACTGCCAGGACGAGTACCGGAAGCTATTCCACCCGTTCGAGAATATACTGTAGCCGGCCATGCTTCACGCGATCCGCGGCATCTTCATCCTTCTGGCCGGCGTGATCGGCTACTGGATCGGCGCCCCCTACAAGGACGTGGGCGGCTGGCGCGGCTTCGCCGCCGGCGTCACCGCCGCGGCCGGGGTGGCGTTCCTCGAGCTCGCGTTCGCGCGCCGCTTCATCGCCATCATTTCGGTCATCATGTTCGGCGTCCTCATCGGCTTCGTCCTCTCGCACTTCCTGATCGCCGCCCTCTACCTCATCCCCGCGATCGAGTCGGCCGTGCGCAACAAGGACAGCCCCTACCTCGCCCTCCACATCGAGTTCTCCATCACGTTCCTCTGCTCCTTCATCTCGGTGATCGCGATCCTCCACACGAAGGACGACCTCAAGTTCGTGATCCCGTTCGTGGAGCTCAAGCGTGAGGGCGGCGTCGGCAAGCCCCTCATCCTGGACACGAGCGTCGTGATCGACGGTCGCATCGCCGACATCATCGCGACCCGGGTGATCGACACCCCCCTCATCATCCCCCGCTTCGTGCTCGACGAGCTCCAGCAGGTGGCCGACTCGTCGGACAAGATAAAGCGGGCCCGCGGCCGCCGCGGCCTGGACATCCTCAACCGCCTCCGGGCCTCGAAGATCGTGGACATCCAGGTCCACGACGCCCAGCTCCCCGGCGTGGATGGCGTGGACTCCAAGCTCGTGCGACTCGCCAAGATGGTGGACGCCCGCGTGGTCACCACGGACTTCAACCTGAACAAGGTGGCCCAGGTCCAGGGCGTCGAGGTCATCAACATCAACGACATCGCCAATGCCCTGCGCCCCGTGGTGATCCAGGGCGAGAAGCTCACCGTGAAGATCATGAAGACCGGCGAGAGCCCCGGCCAGGGCGTGGGCTACCTCGACGACGGCACGATGGTCGTCGCCGAGGACTGCGCCGGCCGCATCGGCCAGGCCGTGGAGCTCACCGTCAGCAACATCCTCCAGACCTCCGCCGGCCGCCTCATCTTCGGCCGCCCGGCCTGAGCTCACCCCACCGCGGAGTTCACGGAGGGGACCGAGATCCCGGAGTGGATCACCGCGGAGCCGACGGAGGGCACGGAGAACGCGGAGGAAGGGCGGCGGAAGCGGTTGTGCCGGACGTTGCCGCCTTCGACGCTCGCCGCGAGGAGCGTCTCTCTCGGTGCGACGTGAGGCTACTTCGCCCCTGCAGGGAAAGGCCTCCGTCGGATGCCTTTGTCGCTGAGGACCACGAAGAAGCCGCTTTCAAGCGACCGGTCGCCGACCAGGAGTTTCTGAAGGAGACGGATGCGGCCTTGGGCCGTGAGGTCGTTCCCGCGGATCAGGACCACGCCGCAACTGGGCAACGCGCGGCGAAAACACAGTTCTCCGAAGTCCTTGTCCGACGTGATCAAGATCCGTCCTTCGGACGTCGCGCGCGCCAGCACCTCGTTATCGGACGCCCGCGGCTGGATCTCCGCCGCATACGTGGCGTCGTGCCCTTTATCCCTCAAGAATGCGACGACCTCCGCCTCGATGTTCTCGTTGGCGTAGAGCTTCAACGGCTCGGGTCCGACAGCGGCATGTAGGAATCGGCATGCAGGGACTGCGCCGCGAAAAGAAGGGCGGCGGAGACGTCTTCCGCGGTCAAGCGGGGATAGCTCAGGAGCAGGTCTTCGGGGGTCAGACCCGCGGCCATCTTCTCAAGGATGATCTCGACGGGGATGCGGGTGCCGCGGATGACCGGCTTCCCCACCATGACTTCGGGGTTGATCTCGATTCTGCTCAAGAGATCGCTCATGCGGGTCATTCTAGCGCGAGCGCCATGGAGGTGCAAGGTCGGGTTCGCCGACCTCCAGCAGGTCGCCGATTCCTCGGGTAGGATCAAGCGCACCCGCGGCCGCCGGGGCCTGAACATCCTCAACCGCCTCCGTACGGCCAAGACTGGGGTACGGCGAATCAGGCGCTGGAGTCGATGGCCTTGAAGATGGCTTTGAGGGTATCTACGCCAGAACGGAACAGGGCGTCTTCTTGCTTTTCAACCGACAAGCCAAGCAAATCCTGCGGACACCTGCCGGAGACCATAAGGATCGAAGGATTCCAGGACTCGGCGCAATCCTCCCCAAGGACACGCCGTAGCTTCCCAAGAACCGCTGCCGCCTTGTTTCCAAGTCCAGTAACCCAGAAGAAGGGGGAAATGACATCGGCGTCGAGCCAGAGTCCTGGCTGAATGATGTGTTTGCCCCGGCGGAGGGAGGCTGAATAAATGTAGTAGTCCCCCTTCCAGATACCCTCGTTTGATCGACCTTTCGGCACTGACGAGAGCTTGAAGTGTTCGCGCCAGCGCCCAGCGACTTGGCTGAGAAGCGACAATAGATCGGACTTGACGTCGAGAAACTCCCGCACGGTACGGATGCTCTCGATAGAGATTCGTTGCGGTACCATGCGCTGCTCCTTCAAGTACGCCGCGAATTCATTTGCCAGAAATCGATGTGCTTCAGAGAGCTTGCTCCCGGGCGTAAGGAGTCGCTCCAGAATTGAGGTCACATCCCGCCAGGTGATATGCCCATCACAATACTCAATGCCATCAGGGTGGTACTTCGACAGCACGAAGAGCCGACCCCACCTTGATCGGTCGTCCAGCCATTTCCTGTAGATTTTAAACTGGGGGACATATTGGCCATCGTCGGCGAGCGATAGGGTCGTGGGAGCCTCCACCTTGACTTCCACGAGCAGGAAGAACGATTGATCACCCGAGTGCCACATTGCGAGGTCGGGGTACTTCTTCAGCCCGTTAGAAGTGGAAATGGGAAACTGGGTCTTTACGATCCATCGTTCAGGGGGAGCGTCCCAGATCTTGGAATCCGTCTTGCCTGCCCGACCTTTGAGGAGGTCAAGGAATCCCACGAGGAAGGGCGGAATCGTGCGAAGGCAGTGGGCGAGCAATTCCGTCGTGAAGTTCTCCACTTGGGACTTCAGCCGCTCGGGGGAGTACCGGACGAGCGTAGAAAACAGCGACTCGTTTCTATTCAAAGGTCGTTCCAGGGCCGCGGCTCAAGCCAATTCCAGCCCGCGCATCGTGCCCGTGCTCGTGGCGAAGCGGTCGGCCTCGAGGCCCAGGCGCTGGAGCATGCTCACGAATAGGTTCGGGAGCGGGTAATTGCGCTCGCGGTCGAAGGCGAGGTGGCGGCCGTGCTTGAAGCCGCCGCCCGCGAGCAGCACCGGCAGATTCGTCGTCACGTGCGTGTTCGCGTTGCCGAGGTTCGTGCCGTAGAGCACCATCGTGCGGTCGAGGAGCGGCGCGCCTTCCTCCTTCGACGCCCTGAGTCCCGCGAGCAGCCCGTCCAGGAGCCGCAGGTGCTCCCTGTCGATCGCCTCGAGCTGGTCGAGCTTCGCCTTCGACTTGCCGTGGTGCGACAGGTTGTGGTAGCCGTCCTTGATGTCCGTCCCCTCGAGCTCGATCGCGGGAGAGTTCACGCTGTCGAGCATCAGGGTGACCAGGCGGGTCGAGTCGGTCTCGAACGCCACGCGCGCCATGTCGTACATCAGGCGCGTCTTGCGCATGTACTCCTTGGGCGACGCCGGGTCCTCCGGGGCCTCGCCGCGCGCGGGGGGCTTCGGCACGTCCTCCCACTCGCGGGCCTTCTCGAGCCTCTTCTCGAGGTCGCGCACCCCGGTCAGGTACTGCTCCAGCCGCTCGCGGTCTCGCGCGCCCACGCTGCCTTCGAGGCTGCGCACCTGGTCGGCCACCGCGTCCATGATGCTGCGCCCCAGTTCGAGGCGCCGGACCTGTGCCTGGACCTCCTCCGGCGTCCCCTTCAAGAAGAGGCGGCGGAAGATCGCCGACGGCTTCTCCTCGCAGGGGATCAGCACGCCCGCCGCCGTCCACGAGAGGCTCCGCAGGCCGC
The DNA here is from genome assembly GCA_023261405.1 of Planctomycetota bacterium. Classification (GTDB taxonomy): domain Bacteria; phylum Planctomycetota; class MHYJ01; order MHYJ01; family JACPRB01; genus JACQFK01. The sequence continues at coordinate 5,240 of JAHFOZ010000031.1, read as the reverse complement.
TCTGCACGTTGACGCCGAGCGTGAGGGACGGGAACCGAGTCAGGTGGCCGATCCGCTGCGCCGCGTACTGGTCGAGCGAGATCGTGTTCCGGAAGCCGCCGTTCGAGGGATGCGGCGCCGCCGTGAGGAAGCAGTTGTCCGCGGGGTGGCCGCCGTCGACGTCGGGATGCATCACCCCGCTGAACACGGTGAAATCGTTGCGGTGCGCCTTCAGGAGTTCGAGGTAGGGCGAGGGCGCGTAGTTCGCCCCGGGCTGCGTGGGGAAGAACTTGTCCGGGAGCAGGCCGAGGTTGTTGCAGATCGCCAGGATGCGCCGGGGAGGATCGCCGCGGCGCGGCGCCGCGAGCGCGTCCAGCGCGGGGAGGGCCAGCGTGACGCCGGCCGCGCGCAGGAACTGGCGGCGATCCATTCGCATACCCTTACTTACGCTGGAAGAGCCCGCTCAGGACGATTTCCCGGACGATAGCCCGCACCCCGTATTCGGAGTCCCGGGCCCGGTCGAGGATCGCCTCCACGGCCGCGCGGTCGCCGAAGCGGATGGGCGCGCCCGTGGCGTAGACCGCGAGCTGGCCGGCCAGGTTCCGCGCGAGCGGCCGCTCGTCCTTCAGCAGCAGGGCCTTGAGCTCGTGGATGTCCTTGAACGCGCCCCCGCCCGGGAGCGAGCCCGAGGCGTCCACGGGCTGCGCCTCGTGGAACTCGAAGGGCTGGCCGTTCTTCCCGAAGCCGGGGGGCGGGGTGCCCTGGCCCAGCGCCCGGTAGCGGCCGCGCCAGCCGCCGAAGACGTCGAAGTTCTCCAGCGCGAACCCCGCGGGATCGATTTTCGCGTGACAGGCCGCGCAGGCCGGGAGCGTGCGGTGTTTTTCCAGCTGCTCGCGGATCGTGACCGCCCCGCGGATGTCGGGCTCGATGGCGGGGACGCTCGGGGGCGGGGGCGGGGGCGGCTTCCCGAGGATGCGCTCCATGATCCACACGCCGCGGAGCACCGGCGAGGTCGTCGTCCCGTTGGCCGTGACCTTGAGCACGCTCGCCTGCGTCATCAGGCCGCCGCGCGGGCTCCCCGGGGGAAGGGGCACGATCCGGAGCTTGACTCCTTCCACGAGCGGGAGGCCGTAGTGCGTCGCGAGCCGCTCGTTGACCACGGCGAAATCGGAGGAGACCACGTTCCGGGCGGGCAGGTCCCGGCGGAGCAGCTCCGTGAAGAAGAGCTGAGTCTCCTCGGGCGCCGACTCCACGAGCAGGTCGTCGAGGTAGTAGTCCGGATACAGCGCCGCGTCCGGCGACGTCGCGTCCACGCGGCGCAGGTCCAGCCAGTAGTCGAGGAAGGCGTCGACAAAACGCCGCGACTTCGGGTCGTCGAGCAGGCGCTCGACCTGGCCGCGGAGGACGCCGGGCTTGCGGAGCTCCGCCGCGCGCAGCGCCTCGTCCGGCGGCGAGTTCCACAGGAAGTACGAGAGCCGCGACGCGAGGGCCGCGTCGTCGAGCGGCCCGGGCTTCTCCTCGAGGCAGACGAAGCCGGGCGAGCAGAGCACGGTGGAGTACCCGGCAATCATGGCCTCGGTGAACGGGATGCCCTTCTCGAGCGCCTTCCGGACCACGCCCAGGAAGCGCTGCAGGTCCGCCTCGGGGGCCGGCCGCCGGTACGCCTTCTTCACGAACCCTCGAAGGAGCCGGTCGGCATCGGCCTTCGGATCGGTCGAGACGATCTCGGCCCCTTTGATCGGGAGATCGCCGAAGAGGAGGACGTGGCCCGCGGGGGGCCAGGCGTCCAGGAGCGGGCCTTCCACCTCGAGCCAGCGGTACGCCAGGCCCGGCGTGCCGTCCTTCTCGGCCAGCGGGTTGTGCCAGTTGGGCGGTCGGGAGCGGAAGAGCCGCGACGCGTCGGGGCGTATCGTCTCGCCCTGCAGGAGGTACACGTCGAGCTCCCCGACCCCGGGATCGGGCATGAGGTCGAAGGCGCCGAGGCGGCGTAGTTGGCGGGGCGGGATCTCGGAGTAGAGCGTGACCGGCTCCGGCCGCCGCCCGCGCGACACGGTGTCGAGGTCGGGCGTCCACCACTTGGCCCCCTTGCCGGGTCCAACCCAGACGGAGTAGCCCGAGAGCCGCACGCGGTAGCGCCCCGCCATGGGCGCCTTGAACTCGCTGAACTTGGGCTCGAGGGGCTCGTACGCGCCGGCCACGACGCCCATCGCCTCCCTCTCCCGCGTGGCGGGGTCGCTGAGCGGATCCTTTCCCGAGCGGACGCCGGGCTGGCCCTCGAACCCGAGCACGGGGAAGGTGGCGCGCTCCGGGCTTCGGTTGAACTCGTTGAACTTCATCTTTTTCGCGAAGGAGGGGTTGTCGCGGGTGTACGTGCGGATCGTCTTCGTCTCGGGGCGCGCGGCCTGCGGGGCGATCACCTCGCGGAGGGCGTACTCCGCCGCGGCGAGGTACTGGGCCATCTGGACGTGCGAGATATCGAGGGCGTCGCCGATCTTGTTGAAGCGGTGGGCCTCGCCGTCCTCGGGCAGCATCCCCTTGATCTGCAGCCACGGGGCCTGGAGCAGGTCGCGGAGGGAGTTCTCGTACTCGTAGCGGTTGAGCCGCCGCCGGGTCGCGCGCCCCTCGGCGGCCTCGCGGGCGCGGTCGGCGGCCGCCATGGGCTCGCCGATCGCCGTCAGGAAGGCCGCGATCTCCGCCGGCCCGGGCGCCTTCTTCTTTTTCGGCGGCATCTCGCCGTCCCGCACCCGATCGTGGATCTTGATCCAGGTCGCGAACGTCTTGGAGTCGGCGAAATCGGGCTTGAGGGCGGCGAGGTTGAGGCCGCCCTTGGGCTCGTCGGCGCCGTGGCATTCGGTGCAGTGCTTCACGATGAAGGCGCGGGCCGCTGCTGGATCTTGAGGGGCGAGGCAGAGCAGCAGGAGGATCATGCTATGATAATCATACAGTCGTGGCGTCCAATACAGGCAGGTGAGGACATGATGATCCGGGCGATAGGTTTCCTGCTGTTCCTGGCGCCCGCTTCACAGGAGGGGCAGCCCTCCCTCGCGGCGACTGTCGACAAGGGCGTCCGGGCGGTCGCTGGCTTCAACCCCACCCTTCCCATGAGGTCGGTCGATGATGCGACCTTCCTCCGGCGCCTTACGAAGGATCTGATCTCGGAGGACCCGGGCGCGGCCGAGATCAAGAAGTTCGAGGCCGACGCGGACGCTTCGAAACGGCTGAAGAAGATCGACGAGCTGCTGGCCTCGAAGCAGTTTGCTCAAGCATGGGCCCTGCGCTTCGAGCGCGAGTTCTTCGGCGACCGCAAGAAGGTAAAGATGGAGATCCCCGGCCTCGCCCCAGGCTCGGAAGAGGTGATCGTCGGGAGGTTCACCGAGTGGCTCGAGGGCCAGATCGCCAAGGACAAGCCGTGGACCGAGATCGTGGCCTCGATTCTCGACGCGCGGGGGGCCGTGGCCGGAGATCCCGCGCTGGGCTACAAGCTCTCCTTCGAGCGCGGCCCTCAACCCGCCGTGGACTTCGCGGTCGGCTTCTCGCGCCATTTCCTCGGGGTCCGGATCCGCTGCGCGCGCTGCCACGACCATCCGTTCGACCTCTGGAAGGTGGAGGATGTCTACGGGCTCGCGGCCTTCAACGTCCGGCAGAGAGTGCGGCTGGTGAAAGGAGCAGTCGAGGTCCGCTACTCGGACGAGGGCGAGTTGTCGATCGAGAAGAGCCCCGATGTAAACGACAAGGACAACAAGGTCAAGCTCGCCGCCGGGGGGACCGCCAAGCCGAAGTTCCTGTATGGAGGCGAGGCCGGACCCAATGACGATCGGATCAAGGTGCTCGGCAACCTCGTGACCGGCAAGGCGAACCCCCAGCTCCCGCGCGCCCTGGCCAATCGCGTGTGGTTCTGGCTCTTCGGCCACGGGATCGTCGATCCGCCGGATGATTTCAATCTGAGGAACAAGGCGTCCTCGCAGGCCCTGCTCGAGGATCTGACGAAACACCTGATCGCGAACAACTACTCCATCAAGTCGCTGGTCCGCGGGATCTGCGCGTCGCAGATCTACCAGGCGGAGGAGGTCCCGCCGGTCCGGGAGGGCGCCACGCCCCTCTACCGCGGGAGGACCGTGAAGGGCCCTTTCATCCCTAAGAAGCTTCCGACCGGGTGGGTCAGCTTCGAAGTCCCGGAGGGGTGGTCGCGCGTCGAGCGGCGCTACGACATGCCCTATCGGTGGCGGGTGCCCGATAAGGAGAAGACGGCCCTCACGGCGGACTTCGGCATCCAGGAGGGCGGGAGCGCGGCCGCAGCGAAAATAGGTCAGGTCGAAGGGTGGCGCGGGCAGATGTTCGGCGGGGAGGTCGCTTCCGAGAAGATCGAGGGCGGCAAGCACCCGATCACGCTCTTCAGTATCACCGGCGCCTTCTATTGCGACCCGGACCTCGAGGGTTTGCCTCCCTACCGATTCCTCGTCGGGGTCGTGGAGACGCAGTCGAAGTCCTTCCTCTTCCGGCTCTCCGGGCCCCCGGAGACCGTGGGCGACTGGCGCGACGAGTTCGTGAAGCTCCTCAAGGCCGCGTCGATACCTTGAGCGGGCCGGATCGACCGCCGGTGGATAAATGCGCGCCTTCGTGGTAGAACCCACTCATGCAGAAGAGGCCGCGCCCCCGGACCCTGCCTCCCATCCTCCAGGACATGGAGACCGAGCCGATCCGCCAGGATTGGCTGCTCCTCACGCCAGGACAGCGGCTCATGCGGGCGTGGAGGATGCGCCGTTTCTTGAAGAACCCCGAGGCACTTCACGATGAGAGGTCTCTTCCGCGCCTTTGATCGGGAGAGAGTCGACTATCTCCTGATGGGGGGGCAGGCGGCCATCCTCTATGGCGCCGCTCATTTCACCCAGGACCTCGATCTTTGGATCCAGCCATCCCCGAAAAACGTCCGCGCCTTCCTCCGGGCCCTCTCCCGCGTCGACGCCCGGGTGCACAAGTTGACCCCGCCGCTCTCCGCCCGCTGGGTCGAGCGCGGACATGGATTCCACTTTCTCGTCCCGCAAGGGGGCCGATCCGACGCCTATCTCGACGCCCTCGGCCGCCCTCCGAGGGTCGGCAAGTACGCCGATTCGGCGCGTCGCGCCCGCCGGATGACGACGCCTTGGGGGAGGATCCCGGTGGTCGCGATCGAGGACCTGGTCGAGCTCAAGAAGACAAATCGGCCCGGTGACTACGAAGTGATCTCCCGGCTGGTGCGGGTCCGGCTTGGAGAACCGGGGGAG
>JAHFOZ010000425.1 GCA_023261405.1 Planctomycetota bacterium | reverse complement strand
CGAACGCCGGCGGCGCCTGGGACAACGCGAAGAAGTACGTCGAAGTCGACCTCAGGGAGAAGAACACGCCGCTCCACGCGGCGTGCGTGGTGGGGGACACCGTCGGCGACCCCTTCAAGGACACCAGTTCCGTCGCCCTGAACCCGATCATCAAGTTCACGACGCTGTTCGGCCTCCTGGCCGTCGAGATCGCGCTGAAGATCAAGGAGACGGCGCATGCCGGCAAGGGCTCGGACTTCACCCCCTACGTCGGCGTCGTCATGCTGATCATCGGGCTCGTCTTCGTCTGGCGCTCCTTCTACGCGATGCGGATCCCCAGGAAGGACCAGCCCGCCGGAGCGCATTGAGCCGTGGCCACCTCGCCTAGCCGCAAGCTCGCTTTGGCCGCCGCCCGGGGCTGCGCCTCGAAGAAGGCCACGGACATCGTCGTCCTCGACGTCCGCGAGATCACCTCGATCGCCGACTACTTCGTCATCTGCTCCGCGGGGAGCGAGCGCCAGGCCCGGGCCATCGCCGACGACCTCCGCGTCTCGATGAGGAACGAGGGCATCCGGCAGCTGGGCCTCGAGGGCGCCTCCGAGGGCAAGTGGACGCTCCAGGACTTCGGCGACGTCGTGGTCCACGTCTTCCACGAATCGCAGCGCGAGTTCTACGACCTCGAGGGCCTCTGGGCCGACGCCAAGCGCGTCCGCTGGCAACCCAAGGCGAAGAAGGCGTAGAATAGGCCCCGCCATGGACCTCGAACACGCCTGGTCGGCGGCACTCCGCACCCTCGCCAGGACGCTCTGGCAGATCGAGATCGAGGGAACGCTTCTCGAGCCCCCCACCGATCCCAGGTTCGGGGATTTCACCTGCAACGCCCCGATGCGGCTGGCGAAGCAGCTCCGCAAGCCCCCCCGCGCCATCGCCGAGGAGCTGGCCCGGGCGGTGCGGAACGCGGGCTTCCCCAGGCTCGCCAAGGTGGAGGTCGCGGGCGCGGGCTTCGTCAACTTCACCGCCGGCCCCGAGTTCCTCCAGGAGGAGCTCGCCCGTATCCTCTCGGAGGGGGCCCGCTACGGACGCTCGACGATGGGCGGCGGCCGGAAGGTCCTCGTGGAGCACTGCTCGGCCAACCCGACGGGGCCGCTGCACATCGCCCACGGCCGGCAGGCCGCCGTCGGGGACTCCCTCGCCCACATCCTGGACTTCGCGGGCTACCGGGTCGAGCGCGAGTTCTACATCAACGACACGGGCAACCAGATCGAGATGCTCGGAAAGTCGATCCTGTGGCGGCTTTCGGACGCCGCCGAACCGCCCGACGAGAACTGCTACCGGGGCGACTACATCAAGGATATCGCGGCGGAGCTCCGCGCCTCGGGACGGACCGACCTCGAGGGCGCGAAACGCCTCGGCGTGGAGCGCCTGCTCAGGGAGATCAAGCGCGATCTCGAGGACTTCCGGGTGAGCTACGACACCTGGACCAGCGAGGACTCCCTCCACAAGAGCGGCAAGGTGGACGAGGTCCTCAATTTCTTCAACAGCTGGGGACTCACCTACCCGAAGGACGGGGCCACGTACCTGAAGACCACCGACCACGGCGACGTGGAGGACAAGCCGCTCGTGAAGGCGGACGGGACCTTCGTCTACCGGCTCCCGGACATGGCCTATCACCGGGACAAGTACGCCCGCGGCCACGAGATCCTGATCGATCTCTGGGGCCCGGACCACCACGCCCACATCGCCACGATGAAGGCGGGGATGAAGGCGCTCAACTTCAACCTCGTGCCGATGGCCGAGGTCCGTTCCGCGTCCACGGCCGTCCCGGAACAGCGCCCCGTGGCGTTCGAGGTCCTGCTCATCCAGTATTGCCGCCTCCTCCGGGGGGGCGTGGAGCAGAAGATGTCCAAGCGCGCGGCGAGCTACGTGACGCTTCGCGAGCTCATGGAGGAGGTGGGGGTCGACGCGGCGCGCTTCTTCTTCGCGATGCGGAAGCCCTCGGCCCACCTGGACTTCGACCTCGACGTGGCGAAGCAGCAGAGCAAGGACAATCCGTACTATTACGCCGGGTACGCCCACGCGCGGGTCTGCAACATCACCGTGAAGGGTCTGGAGGACAAGAAGATCGCCCCGGCCGACGTCACGGACGGGGTGTGGCGTGGTGCCTACGATGCGTCCCGGATCGGCCCCGACGAAGCCGCCCTCCTCAAGGTGGCCCGGCAGTTCCAGCGCCACCTGGAGATCGCGGCGCGGGACCTCGACCCTGCGTTCGTGGCCGAATACCTTCGGGAGCTCTCGGGGGCCTACCAGTCCTACTACGAACTCGGCAAGCCTGACCCCGGGAAGAAGGTCCTCTGCGACGACGAGCCGACGCGCCGGACGCGGCTGGCGGTGAGTGCGGCGGTGCAGCAGGTGCTGCGGAACGGGTTCGCCCTGCTGGGGCTCCACGCGCCCGAGAAGATGTGATTCCAGCGAAGCGTGGGCAGGGGCGCATGAGACCGGGCGTGCCTACAAAAGCGGGGCCCAAACCGTAGGACCCGGGGGCGCACACCCTCGGCCGTCCGGTCCAGGCCCCGCCGCCAGGGGTTGGGGCTGTGTGTGTCTGCTGGGACTCTATCCCGCCCGCTCCGGGCGTGTCAACCATAAAGAATATTATAGATACATAATACATGCATTCCCGGGAAAATAAAAAAGGCCCGGTCAGTCGTGCGACCTTCCGGGCCTCGTCTGGGGAGAACTGGGGGTTATGGGTCAGGATGAGAGCGGGGTTCGTTCTTCAGGGTCCCCTTCGTCGTCCTCGTCACCATCATTCTCATTCTGACGCTTAGACGACCGGAGGTCCCGGTTGTTGCGCGAATTGCGGCTGAGACGCCTGAAAAGTGCGGGTTCGCGCTGTGGGCGGGCCCGCATGGATTCCCCCGGTTTCCCCGCGATGGGGCAACCGGGGGAATCGATGCCGCCGAGCCCCTACGCGCGCGGCGGAGGCGGGGGCTGGGACACGCCCCTCAGCACCCGCTGCACGAAGCCGGCCGGCACGTCCACCCGGAGCTTCTCGCTCTCCTGGACCACCTTCTTCAACCCCTCGTACTCGCTCCGCAGGTTCACGTCCGTCTCGATCTTGCGTACCAGGCGCTTCGTCTCGTGCTTCGTCACCTCGCCGTCCAGCGCCCGGTGGATGAGCTTTTTCTCTTCCTTCTTCACGGAACGAACCTCCTAAGGGGTCATGCAAAGCGTCAAGCGAAACGTCATGGTCCTGCCCCCTTCTTCTCCTTCGCCGCCTTCTCGCGCCAGAAAGTGTCCACGTTCGGGGAAAGGGACAGTCGCAGCATCTCCCGTGCACGGTACGCCCGCACGCGGACCGTGTCCGCCGGGACCTCCGTGATCGACGCCACGTCCCCGTAGTCCAGCCCCTGCAGATGCCGCAGCACGAAGGCCTCCCGGTAGAGCCAAGGCAGCTTGTTGATGGATTCGCGCATCTTCTGCGAAAGCTCCTCCTTCAGGATCACCCGCGGCGCCTGATCCTGCGGGTTTCCGTCGATCGCCGCGAGCTGCTCGTCATCCACCGTCCTCGCGTGGCGCGACTTGGCCTTCAGGTAGTCCTTGCAGAGATTGAGCGCGATCTGGTACAGCCAGCTCGAGAACTTGGCCTTCTTCTGGAACTTGGCCAGGCCCTTATAGGCCCTCACGAACGCCTCCTGGGCAACATCCTCCGCGTCGTGGCGGTTCCCGATCATGGAGTAGGCGAGGTTGATGATCCGGGCGCTGTAGCGCTCGACCAGCTGGCCGTAACACTCCACCTGACCGGCAAGGCACTGCCGGATCAGCAGCGTGTCATCCACGGGATTCCGCCTTTCCAGAGACGACCAAGTCCGGGGAGTATAACACGGATTCCCCGATTCCACCCTTGAGCCCGCCGCACAAAGTCCTTTCGCCTCGGCGGGCTCACCCTGAGCGGAAGCCGCCTGAACCCCGGGCCGGGCGGCTGGAGTCGAACGGGTTCCGCTCCGCCGGGACAAGCTGACCCTCAACCCCCGCAGAAACAGCGCCGCGCGCGGGCACGCCGCTTGCCTCTCTATTCCTTGACAGGGAAAAACCGGTGCATAGAATACGGGGCACCGAGGGGGGAGCCGATGGCCTCGGACGGCAGGCGCGACCGCTCCATGATGGATTTGATGGGGGTCGGCATCGTCCTGGTGGCCTGCGTGTTCCTCGGATATTTCCTGGGAATCGCGCTGGACAAGAAGCTGGGGACGAGCCCTTGGTGCACCGTGACAGGCGTCGTTCTGGGCAGCGCCGCCGGGTTCGTCCAGCTCTTTCGCACGGTATCGCGTAACTTGAAATGATCGACCGCTCCCTGGTCCAGCGGCTTCTCCTCGCCTCTCTGGCGCTGTTGCTCCTCATGGCCTCAGGCTCTTTCGCGATCTGGAACTCCTTCGCCATCCCCGGCGGCCTGGCCCTGGGCTTCCTCCTGGGCGCCCTCCCCCTCGCCTCCTGGACCTGGATCGCCGGCCGCCTCTTCGCCGGACGAGGCCGCGTGCTCGCGGTCCTCCTCCTGGCCGCCAAGCTGCCCCTTTACGCCGGCATCCTCTTCGTCACCCGTACCCTCGTCCATCCCGCGGCCGTCATGGTCGGGATCACCGCCGTGGTTCTGGTGGCCGCGTGCGGCGCACTCCTGGGAGGGG
>JAHFOZ010000030.1:9255-19755 GCA_023261405.1 Planctomycetota bacterium | reverse complement strand
GCCCCGACCAGCACCGCGAGCGCCGGCTCGCCCCCGATCTGCGCCAGCGCCCCGACCGAAGCGAGCGCCGTCCTCACATCCGTGTTCCCCACCTGCTTCGCGATCGCCGCCACCGCCTCCTTCGCCTTGAGCCGCCCGAGCGCGGCGATCACGGGCTCCGAATCCGCGAACTCCACGAGCGCCTTCAGGATCTCCGGCCCGCCGATCTGCTCGGCTGCGGCCACGGCCTCCGTGCGGAGGGCCGCCTCCCGGAGCGCCCCCGCCACGAGCGGCGCCGCGCCCGCATCCTTCAAGACCCCGAGGGCCCGGAGGATGGCCTTGCGGACCTCGTCGTCCTTCTCGTTCCCGTAGAGCTCGCGCAGCGACGCCGCGACCGATCCGTCCTTGGTCACCGCGGCGCCCTCGATCCCCGCGCGCCGGATCGCGGGGTCCGCGTCGCGGAGCGCCGCGCGCAGAGCCTCGAGCACGATCTTCGTCCCGCCGTACTCCACCGTCTTCGCGGGCCGCGGCTGCCCCACCGGCTGGGTGCCCCACCACTTCCCCTGCCAGGCCGGGGGCTTCCGGTGAAGCTCGGCGAGCGCGCGCACGGCCTCGGGGGTCTTCACTCGAGCCAGCGCCGCGACGAGCGACTCGTCGAAGGTCTCGCGGACGGCGAAGAGCGTGCCCTCGCGCACGCGCGCGGATGGACTCGTCAGCCCCTCCAGGATCAGCGGCCAGGCCGCCGGCTGCGCACGACCGACCCGGTTGAGCGCGGTGAAGACGGCGTAGCGGACGAAGAGGTCACGCTCCTCGAGCGCCTCGAGTAGCGGCGTGATGTGACAGACCTCGAGCCGGCCCAGGGCTGTGGCCGCGTGGAACCGCACGCCGGCGTCCGGATCCTTGAGGAGCGCGTAGAAATCTCCGGGCACGCCCTGCACCTTCCGCGTCCCGACCTGCCGTGCGACCTGCCGGCGCACCGAGGGGTCGGGGTCCTTGAGTGCGCCGAAGATGGCCTTGCTGCCGCCGAGCGCGTCGAGCGCCCAAATCGCGTGGCGCTTCGCGACAGCCGATCCTCCCGCGAGGGCGGCCTCGAGCTCCTTCACCGCCTTGCGGTCCGCCAGCCGGCGCTGCGCCACGAGCCGCACGGCGTGATCCGGATGGGAGAGCCCCGCCACGAGGTCCGACGTCGAGGCGTCGAACGCCTGGCCGGTTCCCGCCGGCGCAAACCAGCCCGGCTTCGGCGCCGCCTGGCTCGGTCCGGTCCAGGTGACCTTGAGCAGCCGCCCGGTCTGCTTGTTCTTGGCCACCCAGCCGCCGTAATTCCAGTCGCAGACGTACAGGCTCATCCCGTCGGGCGACCAGGCGAGGCCGAGCGGCCGGAGTTCGTCGCCGCCTTTCGTCGTGAGGAAGAGGTCCTTCCCGGCGATCTTGAAGGTCCCGCCCTCGCGCGCGACGGGGACGCGGAGCACCTGCTTGCGGGCCCAGTCGCTCAGGAAGAGGTTCCCGTGGTACTCCTTTGGAAGCGCGTCGCCCGTGTAGGCGATGGAGGCGCATCCGGAGCCGCCGCCATAGTCGCCCATCATCCAGAGGGTGTAAGGCCGCTGCGGCTTGTAGTCCCACGGATAGCCGTAGAAGCCGCCGTCGACCATGTGGGTCACGCGGGTCCACCAGCCGTGGCCGTCGTCCGTGTTGTCGTAGGTGAAGATCTCGTCCTCGGCGTCGATGGCGACGTCCAGGTGGTTGCGCGTGCCGGTCGCGAAGACTTCGAGGCCGGTCCCGTCCGGCCGGATGCGGAAGACGCCGCCGCCGTGGATCTCCGCCGTGCGCCCGTCCTTCCCTGCCGCGCCGTAAAGGCCCTTGTCCCCGGTGCTGACATAGAGATAGCCGTCCATCGCGAGCCTGCAGTTCGAGGGGATGTGGTCGTTGAAGCCGCCGCCGTTGAGGGAGGGCGCGGGGTTGGTGCAGTCGATGAGGTCCACCCGGTCCTTCCCGACGCCGTGGTCGTCCGTGAAGACGCTGAACTTCGGCGTGTGGTGGACGTAAAGCTTCCCATCCAGGTACTGCAGGCCAAAGACGGCGAAGAGCCCCTCCGCGAAGACGCTGACCTTCCCGTCCGGGTGGAAGCAGAGGATGCGGTCGATGGGCTTGTTCGTGGGCCCGTCCATGTCCATGGGGTCCTCGCCCACGAAGAGCCGGCCGTCGGGCGCGAAGCAGAGGACCGACGGGTGCTTGATCTTCGGGTACTCGGCGAAGGTCTCTACCTTCCAGCCGTCGAGGGCGGCGGGCCCCTGCTGGAGGGCCAGGAGAAGGGCCAGAAGCGGGCTCATGGGGTCATCCTTTCGGGTCTCTCGTCGTCCCTATGGTACGCCCGGGAGGGTCGGCCATAAAACGGACGGACTGTTTTATGGCTGGGAGGGCCCCACGCGGGTAGGATGAGCCTGGACATGGACGCAGCGCACCCCGTGCTCGAGATCAAAGGGCTCACCAAGCGCTACGGGGACTTCACTGCGGTGAGCGATCTGGCGCTGGCGGTGCCCCGCGGCGAGATCTTCGCCCTCCTTGGACCCAACGGCGCCGGGAAGACCACCACCCTCCGGATGCTCATGGGCATCCTCCGCCCCAGTTCCGGCACCGCCTCCGTGGACGGGCTGGACTGCTTCCAGGACCGCTGCGCCGTCAAGCAGCACGTGGGTTACCTGCCCGACGAGCCCGTATTCTACGACTACCTCCGCGGCCGCGAGATCCTGCGCTTCGTCGGCGAGATGCACGGCCTCGACCCGGCGGAAATCGACCGCCGCAGCGAGCCCCTCCTGGAGCGCCTCGAGCTTGCCGACGCCCTCGAGGAGTATGCCGTGAACTACTCCAAGGGCATGAAGAAGAAGCTCGCCCTCCTCTGCGCCCTGCTCCACGACCCCGCGCTCCTGATCCTTGACGAGCCCACCAACGGCCTGGATCCCTACGCCACCCGTTCGCTTCTGGAGATCGTCCGAGAGAAGGTCGCTGACGGCAAGACCGTCTTCTACAGCACCCACCTCCTCGACCAGGCCGAAAAGCTCTGCCGCCGCGTGGCCATCCTCTTCAAAGGCCGCCTCGCCGCCGTGGGGACCCTGGACGAGCTCCGCGCCGCCCGCGGCGGCTCGCTCGAGGAGGTCTTCTTCGCCGTGACCGGAGGCGCCGCGCCTCCCGGGAACGCGCCGGCATGAGCGGCCGGCCCGGCGCCCTCCGCGTCGCCCTCCTCCTCCTCCGCCTGGGGTTCCGTCGCTGGATCAACCGCTTCGGCGTCATCTTCCGCCTCCGGAAGAAGAAGCCCGACCCCTCGGCCCCCCGGCAGGCCACCCCGGGCAAGTCCCGCACAAGCTGGATCTTCCCCGCCTTCATCGGCGTCTTCATGCTCTACAACAGCGTCAACCTCTCCTCGCAGTTCCTCCGTAAGGTCTCCGACCGCGCCGACCGCGGTCCCGTCGCGCAGGTCGCCGTCCATCCCGCTTTATGGCCCATCCTCGAGAACGCCGGGAAGGACTCCGCCGGCCTCCGCGCCGCCCTCGAGGCACGCCGCGACAAGGCCCACCGCAGCCCCACTCCCGAGTCGGACACGCGGATTGAAGAGGTCGTCCGCACCTTCGAAAAACACGGCCTCGACGGCTTCCGCAAGGACCGCCACCTCCTCCCGCCCCTCAGCCGCGACCTTTGGCCCCTGCCCGGCCGGCAGGGGGCCGCGGCGGCGGCGCTCGGCCTTCTCCTCCTCATGCTGGGGCTCAGCCAGGCCCTCATCACGCTCGGCACCGGCAACCAGGATCTCGGCCGCCTTGAATGGAGCCTGGAATGGCTCTTCACGTTCCCCGTCCCGGCCCGCACGCTCTTCTGCGCCAAGGTCGCGGAGTACGCCTGCGTGAACGGCTACGGCTGGTTCATCACCTTCCCCCTCCTCCTCACGGCGTGCTGGGTCTCGGGCCTGGGTCCCGGGTCGATCCCCGCCGCCGCCGCCGCCACCCTCTTCCTCGGGGTCATCCTCGCCTCGATCCGCATCTCCGCCGAGACCTGGCTCAGGAAGACCTTCACCTTCGACGCCCTCAAGAACTTCCAGGCGGCCTTCACGCTTCTGGGCACCCTCCTCCTCTTCACCGTCTTCGGCCTCGCGCTCACCCCCTCGATCCCGGAGGCGGCCCTGGAGTTCGGGGTCTCCTTCCCCGCAGCCGCCCTCTGGAACCCGTTCTCCCTGCCCGCGCTCCTCGTCACCGGCCAGGCCCCCGCGGCGTGTGCCGGGATGCTCCTCCTCGCCGCGCTCTTCCCCCTCCTCTCGACGGGCCTCGCCAGCCGCCTTGTCCGGGACGGTCTCATCGTCTCCTCGGGCGTCTACGCCGGCACGCGCGGCCGCCCCGTCCACGTCCCGCGCGGCCCCTTCCGCGGGATCCTGGGGAAGGAGCTCCGTCTCCTCTTCCGCGACAAGAACTTCCTCGTGCAGACGCTCGTCATCCCCCTCATCGTCTTCGCATTCAACGTCCTGGCGAACCCGAACCTCGTCGCGGGCGTCACGGGCGATGTCCGCCACGCTGCGGTCCTCGCCTTCAGCGTGGGCGCCTACGTCCTCATGTTCAGCGCCTACCACGTCCTCACGGTCGAGGGACACACGCTCTGGCTCCTCTACACGTTCCCGCGCGACCTGCACGGGATCCTCCTCCGCAAGACCTCCCTCTGGTGCGGCTTCGCGACGCTCTATGCGGCGCTGGTCTTCGTCGTCGTCTCCCTCGCCGGCCGCGGATGGAGCTGGGACGGCGTGGACGAGGCGGCCGTGGCGCTCGTGGGCGTGGTCCTCTACTCCTTCGTGGCCGCCGCGCTCGGAGTCCTGGGCATCGATCCGCAGGAGGCCGAGATCCACCGGCGCATGAAGCCGGAGCTCCACTACCTGTATATGCTCCTCTCGGGCCTCTACGCCTTCACGATCTACACCCCCATGGCGTGGGGGCGCATCGTCCAGATCGTCCTCTCGGGACTCCTCGTGCTCGCGCTCTGGCAGAAGGTGCGCGACCGCCTGCCCTATCTCCTCGACCCGACCGAGGCGCCGCCTCCCCGCGTTGCGCTGAGCGACGGGCTGATCGCCGTCCTGGCCTTCTTCGTCATCCAGGGGATCGTGATCGTCCTGCTCCAGGACTCCAGCGTCCCGCCCGGCGCGCTCCTCGTCCTGGCTTACCTCGTGTCCGGCGGCCTGGTGGGCTTCTTCTCGCTCTATGTTCTCTGGCGCCAGAAGGTCCCCGACCTGCTCCGCGAGGTAGGCCTGCGGTCCGGACGCTCGGGGCTCGGGGCCTCGGCCATGACGGGCCTGGTCGCGGGCGTCGCGGCGGCGGCCGTGGGCCTCCTGTACCTCAAGGCCACGGAGTGGATCCCCCTCCTCCACGGCGTGCGGGACGAGCTGCAGAGGATCTCGGCCGAGCGGCGACTGGCTTCCGGCCCCTGGCTCGCGGTCCTTGCCGTGGCTGCGGCCCCCCTCTTCGAGGAGTTCCTCTTCCGCGGGCTCCTCTTCACCGGCCTCAGGCGGAGCGTTCCGCCGGCCCTCGCGATCCTCGCCAGCGCGGCGATCTTCGCGATCATCCATCCGCCGGTGTCGGCCGTCCCGGTCTTCTTCGCGGGCCTCGCCGCCGCGTGGGTCTTCGAGCGGACGCGCTTCCTCCTCGCCCCCATCCTCGCTCACGCCGTGTACAACGCGGCGATGCTGTTCCTCGGCTGATCCTCCTTGACTCCCGCCAATAAGTGTTGTATATACACTTCTAGAAGTGTGAGATACACACGATGAGGCAGGACGAGCGGGACTTCCTCAAGGGATATGACCCCTCCGTCTTTCCGCCCGCTGCCGTCGCCACCGACGTCGCCGTCTTCACCCTCCAGGAGGGAAAACTCAAAGTCCTGCTCCTCCTGCGTGCCGAACATCCCTTCCAGGATGCCTGGGGGCTCCCCGGCGGGTTCCTCCAGCCCCAGGAAGATCTCGCCCAGGCCGCCTCGCGAGTACTCGCCGAGGAGACCGGTGCCCGCGGCGTCTACCTCGAGCAGCTCTCGACGTTCGGCCGCGCAGGGCGCGATCCCCGCATGCGCGTGGTCAGCGTGGCCTACACGGCCTTCGTCCCCTGGAATCGCGTCGAGGTCCGCACGGGCCGGCGCACCCGGGAGGTCGAGTGGTTCCCCGCCCACGCCCTCCCCCGCCCCCTCGCGTTCGATCACGCCGAGATCCTGTCCACCGCGCGCGCCCGCCTCCGCGCGAAACTGGAGTACAGCCCCGTCGCCCTCGAGTTCCTCCCCGCGCGCTTCACCCTCGGCCAGCTCCAGGGCGTCTACGAGGCCGTGCTCGGTCGCGCCGTGGACAAACGCAACTTCCGCCAGAAAGTCTTGAAAGCCCGCCTCGTGCGGCGCGCCCCGGGCGTCCTCAAAGGCCGCCATCCCCCCGCCGCGTTCTACGAGGCCGGCCCCGGCGCAAGAGAGGGCGCGATCTACCCTCCGTTCCGGTGGGACCGATGACGTACGAATCGCTGGACGGCCGCGTCCTGACCCGCTCCCTCGAGTCCCACATCACCGACCACTGCAACCTCCGCTGCCGGCAGTGCTGCTCGCTCTCGCCCTATCTCCCGAGATGGTGCGTCGAGCCGGACCGGCTCCAGGAGGACCTGCGCCTCGCGGCCCGCGCGCTCAAGCCCAGGTACCTGAAACTCGTGGGCGGCGAGCCGCTCCTCCACCCCCGGCTCCTCGAATGCCTGGAGATCGCCCGCGCCTCCGGCCTCGCCGAAATCGTCTCCCTCACCACCAATGGCTTCCTCCTCCCCCGCATGCCCGATCGGCTCTGGGAACTCCTCGACCACATGACGATCTCGATCTACCCGGACCCGCGGCTGCCTGGCGAGACGATGGCGCTCGTCCGGGAGCGCGCCGCGCGCCACCAGGTCGTCCTCAACATCAAAGTCCAGGACCAGTTCCAGGAGATGCACCCGCCCGAGCCGCGCGACGACCCCGCCCTCACGCGCCGCATCTTCGAGGACTGCTGGCTCAAGCGCCGCTGCCACATGGTGCGCGAGGGCCGCTTCTACATGTGCACCGTCCCGCCCCACTTTCACACCTACTTCGGGGGCCGCGGGGACTACGGCCGCGTGGACGGCGTCGCGCTTCACGAAGGCCCCGATCTCGCCGCCGAGATCAAGGCCTACCTCGAGCGGACCGAGCCGCTCGATTCGTGCAAGCGCTGCTGGGGTGGATCGGGCGAGAAACGCGGGCACCGCCAACTCACGACGCAGGAGGTCCGGGACCGCGAGGAGGGCCCCCGATGATCTCCTCCCTCCATCTCCTCTATGGTCGCGGCGACGGGCCGCCCACGGACTCCTGGCGCGAGCTCCGGCCCGAGCGGCTCGACCCCGTCGGAGTCCAGGCATACCTCGACGAATTTCCCGTCCCCCGCCGCTCCTGCTTCGAGGGCGTCTGGACCGCCTGGGAGCCGCCGCGCCCCGGCCACGACGGCCGCCCGCCGGCCGACCTCCTCGCCCGCGCCGTGGACTCCGCTGCCGCGGGCCGGGTCGCGCTCGCCTTGAGCGGTGGACTCGACTCCGCCCTCCTCCTCTCCTTCCTCGAGCGGCGGCTCCCGGTCTACACCCTCGACATCCCCGGCTACGAAGAACTCGACCGCACCGCCCGGATCGCGCGCCGCTTCGGCGTCCGCCTCGAGGTCGTCCGGGTCACCCACGCCGACTTCGAGGACGCCCTCCCCGACGCGGTCCTTCACGCCGGCGCCCCGCTCTACAACTTCCACATCGTCTCCAAGCTCCTTTTCGCCCGCGCGCTCAGGCGCGAAGGCTTCGAGGCCGCGATCACCGGGGACGGCGCCGACCAGGTCTTCGCCGGGGCGCGCGGGGACCTCTACCTTCCCTTCGTGGGCGCCTTTTTCCGTTCCGCGGGCGTCGAAATTCGCGCGCCCTATCTGGACGACGACGTGGTCGCCGCCGCTGAGACCGACCCCGCGAAGTCCGCCCTCCGCGCGCTCGCCCGAGGCCGGCTCCCGGATGCCCTCATCGACGCACCCAAGCGCCCCACCCTCTACCCGGGCCAGGACAAGGAGGCCGTGAAGCGCCTCACCCTCTCGATCCTCCGTTCCCTTCTCGAGGAGGTGCCCTGATGTGCGGCATCGCCGGCATCGTCCGCCACGACATCCCCGCGCGGACCCAGGAGACCCGGCTGCGCGCCATGCAGGCGCGCCTCCGCCACCGCGGACCCGACGGCGAGGGCGTCGCCTTCGACGCCTGCGCCGCGCTCGCCCACACGCGGCTCGCCCTCCTCGACCGGGAGGGCGGCGCGCAGCCCATGGTGAGCCCCGATGGACGCCACGTCCTCGTCTACAACGGCCAGGTCTACAACTACCGCGAGCTCCGCGAGGAGCTCCGCGACCGCTGGACCTTTCGCACGAACTCCGACACGGAAGTCGTCCTCGCTGCGGCGACCTCGTGGGGTCCGGCCTGCCTCGAGCGCCTGAACGGAATGTTCGCCTTCTTCCTCTGGGACCGCGAGCGGGGGCACGGCTTCGCCGCCCGCGACCGCCTGGGCGTCAAGCCCTTCGTCTACCGCCACGCGGACGACGAGTTCCTCTTCGCCTCCGAGGCCAAGGCGATCCTCGCCGCGCTGCCCGGCCGCCCGCGCGCCCACCGGGAGGCGGTCCTCGAGTACCTCGTGGCCCCCTGCTTCAGCGGCGTGGAGCGCCCGATGTTCGAGGGCCTCGAGCACCTGCCCGCGGGGCACTGGCTGGAGATTTCCGCGGAGGGACTTCGGGTCGAACGTTGGTGGGACTACCGCCTCACCGGCGAAGTGGGCGGCGACCCCGACGAGGCGGCCGGGGAACTCCGTGCGCGGCTCGAGACCGCGGTCCGGCGCAGCCTCGCGGCCGACGTGCCGGTGGGGCTCTTCCTGAGCGGCGGCCTGGACTCGACGTTCCTCGCCGCCCTCGCGCGGCCGAAGCCGCTCTCCTTCACCATCCAGTTCGAGGGGCAGGAGAAATACGACTACGCGCACTCGCTCATCGTGACAAGCGACGACACCCCGTTCGCCCGCATGGCCGCGGCCGAACTGGGCCTCGAGCATCGCATCGTCCCGGTCGAACGCGCCGGGCTCCTGGCCGATCTCGACGCACTGGCCGCCGTGAACGACGCGCTCCCGGCCTGGGAGCAGGAGTTCGCGCAGTACCACTTGTCCCGCGAGGCGGCCCGGCATCGCAAGGCGGTCCTCGTGGGCGACGCCGCGGACGAGACCCACTTCGGGTACCCTTTTTTGCTCGACGAGGCGGCCACGCGCTCGCCCGCGCAGATCCTGAGGCGCTTCTCCTGCGCGCCCGTACGGCGCGACGTGCTCGCCGACCCGCTGGAGCATTTCGCCCGGAAGTACATGGACCTCGCCGCGTCGGCGGGGCACCGCTGGGGCACCCCGCGGGAGCGCACGCTCGCCACGACCTACCTCGTCGTCAAGCGCTGGCTCGCGAGGCTGCTCCACAATGGGGACATCCACGCGATGGCCTGGGGGCTCGAGGCGCGCGTCCCGTTCGGGGACGCCGACCTTCTCGACCTCGTCCGCCGCATCGATCCGCAGCTCGGGTTCCGGGAGGGCGTGGAGAAGTGGCTGCTGCGACGCGCGGGGGCGGGCCTCCTCCCGGAAGCCGTGCGCCTGCGGCGGAAGTCCGCGCTCCCCAAGGACCAGGAGGTCCAGGCCGTCTATCAGCACGCGGTTGCGCAGACCCTCGACGAATCGCCGGAGATCGCCGGGGCGTATCTCGAAGTCCCCCGGCTCCGAGCCCTCTGCGACCCGGCCCGCCGCCTCAGCGAGCCGGAGCGGATGCTCCTCTTCCGGACGATCGCACTGGCCTCGTGGGCCCGCCAGTATGAAGTGGAGGTCGCATGAACAAGCGCTTTCTCTTCGCCGTGATTCCCGAGAAAGGGCACATCAATCCGGCCATCGCGCCCGCCCAGTGGCTCCGGGGCCGCGGCCACGACGTGGCGTTCACGGCCACGCACGACGTCTCGGCGCACCTGAAGGCCGCGGGGTTCGAGGACTTCATCCCCGCCGGCCACGAGGTCACGCCGCCGGCCGACGCGAACCGAGGGAAGTTCTTCGCCGGGAAGGTCCGGGACCGCGAGTGGCTCCGCGGGTGGATCAAGACGCTGCTCCTCGATCCCGTGCCGGGCCAGGTGGAGGTCTACCGGGGGATCCTGCGGGACTTCAAGCCCGACGTCCTCGTGGCCGACCCCATGGTCTACGCCGCGATCCTCGCGGCCCACGGAGAGCGGCTCCCGTGGGCGTCCGTCTCGAATTCGCTCAACCCGGTGCTCCCCGAGGACCTGGACAGCGAACTCCTGGCGACCAATCGATGGCTCGCGCCGGACCGCGACCGCCTCTTCGCGCGCTACGGCGTGAAGGCCCGCTTCCGCGGCTGCGACTGCCTCTCCCCCCACCTCACGGTCGCGTTCAGCACGGAGGAGTTCACGGGCGGCCCCGTGGAGGGAGTCCACCAGG
>JAHFOZ010000030.1:0-9245 GCA_023261405.1 Planctomycetota bacterium | reverse complement strand
GGGGCCCTCGATCCCGGGCGGGCCGCGCGGCGACGAGTGTGACTTCCCATGGGATCGGCTGAGCCGCACGCAGCCCGTCGTCTACATGTCCCTCGGGAGCCAGATCTTCCATCAGCCGCGGATGTTCCGCACCGCGATCGAGGCCGTCCGCGGGCTCCCCGCCCAGCTGGTCCTGACGGCGAGCGAGCTCCTGGGGTCCGATCTCCTCGGCGAGCTGCCGACGAACGTCCTCGCGGTCCGGTACACGCCGCAGCTCAAGCTGCTCCCGCGGGTCTCGGCGATGATCACCCACGGCGGGGCGAATTCCGTGATGGAGGCGCTCGCCTCCGGCCTGCCGCTCCTCATCACCCCGATCTGCAACGACCAGTTCCACAACGCCCACTTCGTGGAGAAGAGCGGAGTGGGGATCGCGATGGACCTCGGGAGCGCGACGCCGGAGGAGTGCCGGGGCGCGCTGCAGCACCTCCTGGCGCCGGGCCGCTACCGCGAGAACGCCGCGCGGGTCGGCGAGTCGTATCGTGCGCACGACGGCGGGGCCGAGACCGGAAGGCTCCTCGAGGGGCTGGTGCTGTGAGGGTCCCGCTCGCCCTGACGGCGAAGAACGAGGAGCGCGCGATCGGCGCCTGCCTCGAGTCGGTGCTCGAGGCGGTGCGGGTCGCCGAGACGCGCCTGCCGATCCGCTTCGACGTGCAGGTCGTGTGTGACGACTGCACGGATCGCACCGCGGAGGTCGCGCGGTCGTTTGCGCGGGTGCGGACAGTCGAGTCTCACGGCGGGATCGTGGAGGCGCAGCGGGCGGCGGTCCGCGAGGCGCCCTTCCTGGTGTTCTCGGACGCGGACATCCGGGTTGAGCCGGGGACGCTCGAGGCGATGTGCGGGGCGATGCTCGAGGAGCCGCGCCTACAGGTGGCGGTTCCGCAGAAGTCGCCGCTCCCGCCTTCGCGGCGCACGCTCCTCGCGGAGGCGCTCCATGCCTACAACCGGACCGACGGTTTTCAGACCCCGCGGCGCTGGTTCAACGGGCGATTCTTCGCGATCCGCCGCTGGCAGATCCCCACGCTCGAGGAGCTGCGGCCGCGACTGGAGTCGATGGCGCGCGACGGGTTCTACAACTTCCACGCCGGGATGAAGATCGACGACATCTATCTCTCGCGGAAGGCCGCGATCGAGCACGGACCCGGGGCGATCCGCGAGGTCGCGGGAGGGCGGATCTGGTTCCGTCCGCCGGAGACCTTCGAGGGGATGTACCGCACGTATCGGCGGATGCGGATGGAGATCGAGCGCCTGAATCTGCTCTTTCCGGAGACGGCCGACGCGCACGCCCGCTGGGGGGTGCGGGGGATCGACCGGAAGGCTCTTCGGCGCGCGTCGGGGCGGGATCGCCGGCTGTGGCGGGTCTTCCAGATGGCGCTTGGCCTCTGCCGGGCGCGCTACCGGGCGGAAAGGTTCTATTACAGGCACCTGTCGAGGACGCCGTGCCCCGCATGGGAACCGGTCGTGGAAAGCAAACTCCCCATCTTCGGCGCGTCCGGCTCGAGGGCGTAGTCCCGCTTGAGCTCTGGGACCTCGTCGTGGACGGAGGGATACTCTGGGATCACATGGGCTCGCCGCACTTCTCCGCGGTCCTGCGCAACGCCCTCGAGGCGCTCCGGGAAGGCCGGGCGCGGAGCCGTTCGGGCTCGCCTCTCGAGGCCGCGCGCGACTTCGAGAGGGTCTTCGTCGCCGGGAGCCGCGCCGGAGCTCTGGGGACCCTCTTGCCGGACGGTCCTTTCGCCGGCGAAGCGGGGGGTCTCGCGCTGCTCCGGGAGGAGGGGCTTCCCGGCATGGTGGTCGACATGGGACAGACGTCGATCAAGGTCTCGCACGGCGGCCGGCGCGGCGTCATCCTCCGCGACTTCGATCGCCTGCCCGCGCGGGGCGGGGAGGCGTGGACCCCGGAGGATCGCGAGCGGCTGCGGGACTTCCTGGCGCGGGCGCTCCGCGAAGGGGCCGGGGCGATACCGCCCCCGGCCGTGGTGCTGGCGCTCCCCTGCGAGTTGGACAGCGAGGGCCTGCCGGGCGGGAGTTCCTATGCCGGAATGGAGGGGGATCGCACGCTCGTCCGGGACGCGTTCGTCCGCGCCGGCCTGGGTCATTCGCGGGTGCTCCTGATCAACGACGCGGAGCTCGCGGCGGCCTCGGCCCGGCTGGCGATGCCGAGGGTGAAGACGCTCGTCCTGACGCTCGGCTACGGCGTGGGGGGCGCGGTGCTCCTTCCGGAGAAGTGACATGGACCGCTGCGACGCGCTCTACGTCTCGCCGCACCTGGACGACGCGGTGCTCTCCTGTCCGGGGCGCATCCTGGAGGACGTGGCGGCAGGGAGGCGGGTGGTCGTCGCGACGCTCTTCAGCCGCGGGGACGAGACGTACGACCGGCGCCGCGAAGAGGACCGCCGCGCGCTCGGGCTCCTGGGCGCCGAGCCCCTCTGGCTCGACCTCCCGGACTCACCGTACCGGAACCCCTACTACAATTCGTTCCGCACGATCGTCCTCGACGAGCACCACAGCGACCACCCGTTCGTGGCGGAGGTCGCCTCGACGATCCGCTCGCTCTGGGAGCGCCTTCGCCCGGGCCGAGTCCATCTTCCCCTTGCAGCAGGGACGCACATCGACCATCGCCTCGTCCACCGTGCCTGGACCGCGCTTCCCCCCGACGCGAATGTCACTTTTTACGAGGACCGTCCCTACGTTTTTCTCCGCGGCAATCTCGAGACGCGCCTCCGCGAGATCGGCTCGCCCGCCGAGGAGATTCCGCTGCACGACTTTCTCGCTTCACTCCGGCGGACCCGCTATGTGTCCTCCTACCTGCCTCCGGGACCGGAGCGCTTCCGCGCGGTCCTCCAGCTGGCTCGCCGCCTCCGCGCCCCGGTCGCCGCGGAAGGCCCCATGCTTCGTCAGGACCTGCTCTGTGCCACCTCCGCCCGCCTTGAGACCATCACGGCTGCCGTGGGTTGCTACGCCTCGCAGATCTACGACCTCTTCGACACGATGGACCGCTTCCGCGACGACACGTCCGACTACACCCGCCACCTCTCCCCCGGGGCCGCCTACGCCGAGCGGGCGTGGGGTCTCCTCCACCGCACCCCGCACTAGGCCTGCGAAGGAATCAGGCAGTCCTTTACTTATCATATAGATAGTAATATATTCTCACAGGAGGTAATCCTCATGGCCGCGCGGGTTACGTCTAAGGGGCAGGTCACCATCCCCAAAAGAGTCCGGGATGCCTTGGGCCTGAAGCCAGGGGCCAAAGTCGAGTTCACCCTCCTTCCCGGAGGGGCGCTCGTGGAGGCTGTCGGAGGCGGGGGGATCGAGGCCATCGCGGGTTCTCTGGGAAGATATGCCAAGGGGGCTCGGGGTGGCGATCTGGCTGAGAGGATAAGGGACGAGGTGGCTCATGCCGCAAGCAGGGAAGGCCGCACTTCTCGACACAAACGTAATCCTTAGGTTCCTTCTCGGGGATGACGCGGTCCACTCCCCCCGGGCCACCTCCCTCATGAAAAGGCTGGAATCACGGGCAGAAGTAGCCGATCTCGAGGACTCCGTTCTTGCCGAGACCGTCTGGGTTCTGCAGAGGGGGGCCAAGGTACCGCGGCTCGAGATCGTCCGGAGCCTCGGTCGGGTCGTCGGCCTTGCCGGGCTACGTTATCTGGGCGGAAAGCGGGTTCTTCTGGATGCCCTCGCATCGTACGGCGCCACCCACTGCGACATTGTGGATTGCCTGCTGGCCGCGCGCGCGAAAAGCCGTGGCTCGAAGGTCTACTCCTTCGATTCCACGGACTTCAAGCGCCTCAAGTGCGCTTGGAGAGAGCCGGGATAGGAAAGGGAAATCCTCAGGCACCGGGCCATGAACGGCAGGGCCATCAGCGCGGCGGCCGAACTTCATCCAGACACCGTCGTGCTGGACGAGGCGGACCGAGGGATCGGTGTTCCAAGGCAGGCGGAATCGCCTCAGGCCAGGAGGCCTTCCACGACGTGGCCGTGGACGTCCGTGAGGCGGCGCTGGATGCCGTTGTGGTAAAACGTCAGCTTGGTGTGGTCGAGGCCGAGGAGATGGAGCACCGTCGCGTGGAGATCGTAGGTCGTCACGGGATGCTCGACGGCGTGGTAGCCGACTTCGTCCGAGGAGCCGAAGGCGGTCCCTCGACGCACGCCGGCGCCGGCCAGCCATGAGGTGAAGGCGTGCGGGTGGTGGTCGCGGCCCCGCGTGCCCACGCCCTCCGTCATCGGCGTGCGGCCGAACTCCGTCGTGAAGAGCACGAGCGTGTCGTCCAGCATCCCGCGGCGGCGGAGATCCAGGAGCAGGCCGGCCACCGGGCGGTCCAGGGAGGACGCCTGCAGGCGGTGGTTCGCCACCACGTCCTCGTGCGCGTCCCAGTTGATCCGCGGATTGCCCCCGAAGGCGCCGCCGTGAAACAGCTGGACGAAGCGCACGCCGCGCTCGAGGAGCCGGCGCGCGAGGAGGCAGTTCCGGCCGAACCCTTCCGAGTCCTTCCGGTCCAGGCCGTAGAGGCGCCGCGTCTCCTCCGACTCGTTCGACAGGTCCGCCGCCTCCGGGACCCGGATCTGCATCCGCGCCGCCAGCTCGTAGGAGCGCAGCCGCGCCGCCAGCGCTGAATCGCCCCCGCTCCGCGCCGCGTCCTCGCGGTTGATCGCGTCAATGAGGCCCAGGCCCGCCGCGCGAGCCGCCGGATCGTCGCCCGCGGGCGGCGCCAGATCCTTCACCGGCTCCGCCGTGCGCGTCGAGAAGGCCACGCCCTGATGGGCCGCCGGCAGGAAACCCGCCGACCAGTTGGCCGAGCCCCCCGCGGGCTCGCCGCGCGGGTCGGGCAGGACCACGAAGGCCGGGAGGTCCTCCGTCTCGCTCCCGAGTCCGTAGCTCACCCACGATCCCATCGACGGGAAGCCCGACATCGTGAAGCCGGAGTCCATCAGAAACGTCGCCGGAGTGTGATTATTGTTCTTCGTAAGCATCGACCGCACCACGCAGAGTTCGTCGGCGACCGACGCGATCGACGGCAGGAGATCGCTGACCCAGAGGCCGCTCCCGCCGTGCTGCCGGAACTCGAAGGGGCTCTTGAGCAGGTTCCCCGGCTTCCCGAAGAACGTGTCCACCTTCCCCTTCCCCGAGAGCGCCTGGCCGTCGTGCCGGATCAGCTCGGGCTTGAAGTCGAACGTGTCCACGTGGCTCATCCCCCCGAGGGCGAAGACGTGGATCACGCGCCTGGCCCGCGGGACGAAGTGGGACTTCTCCTGAGCGCGGGCTTCCATCCACGCCAGAGCCACCGCGCCGAAACCGCCCCCGGCCTGGCGGAGGAAGTGCCGCCGCGGGAGAATCGCTTCATCGCACATGGAGGAACTCCGCCGCGTTGAACAACGCCCAGCACACGGTCTTCAGGCCGTGCGTCCTCGCGAGCGACTCCGACCTCGCCGCCTCCTCCGCGGTGGCCTCGCGCCCCAGCGCCCGCCGGTGTGCCCGGCGTACCCCCTCCGCAAGGTCCCCCTTCGATTCCGCCGTCACCCTCGCCGCGAACGCCTCCGCCTGCCGGTGGACGAACGGATCATTGAGCAGGACCAGCGCCTGCTGCGGCGTGATCGTCGTCCGGCGGTCGGGCGTCCGGACTCCGGGATCGGGCGCGTCGAACGCATCCAGCAACGGGTCCTTCCCCGAGATCAGGTTGAACCGGTACACCGTGCGTCGGTCGAACTCCGGGCCGTCCTTGAGCGAATAGTAGGTCGAGCCGCCGGAATTGTACGTCGAAAACGGCTTCGCGCTCGGACCGGCACGCTCCGGAGAAAGCCGGCCGCTCACGAAGAGCATCGAGTCGCGAATCGCCTCCGCCTCCAGGCGCCGCGGCGGAAACCGGGAGAGCAGCCGGTCCTCCGCGTCCACGGCGGCCGCCGCCGGGTCGAGGCGCGAAGACTGCCGGTAGGTCTCCGAGGACACGATGAGCCGATGGAGCTTCTTGAGGCTCATGCCGTCCTCCACGAACCGGAGCGCCAGCGCGTCGAGGAGCTCCGGATGGGTGGGCCGCTCGCCGGTGGGCCCGAGATCGTTCGGCGTTCCCACCAGGCCACGACCGAAATGCAGGCGCCAGACGCGATTCACGATCACCCTCGCGGTGAGCGGGTTCTTCGGATCGGCCACCCAGTCGGCAAAGCGGCGGCGCCGCTCCGCCTCCGGGGCGTCGGGCGTGAGACCCAGATCCGCGCGGCCCAGGACCGCGAGCCCGCCCGCCGCCACCGCTTCGCCCGGCTTCTCGACATCGCCCCGGACCAGGCGGTGCGTGACCGCGGGCTGCACGCGTGTCCCCACGTAGGCCGTCTTGAGCGGCGGGACCCCCGCGCGCCCCCGGCGTGCTTCCTCGAGCGTCTTCCGCAATATCGTCCGGCGCGCGCGCTCCTCGGCTGTCGCCGCAGCCTCGAGATCCTCCTCGGAAACCCGATGCCCCGCGGCGGCGAACGACGCCGCCACCTCCGCCGCGGAGAGCGCCCGATCATAGAGCGCGGCCTCCTCGATCTCCCCGTTCAGGAACGCAGCGCCGCCCCCCGTATGACGCATTCCGAAGAGCACGTAGGCCTCCGCCGCCCCGAAGGCGGCAGGCTTCGGCGCGGGCGCGTATGAATCTCCGTAAGGGACCCCGTTTCGGTAGACTTGGATGGAGCCGTCGGCCCCGTAAGCCGCCGCCACGTGGACGAGTTCGCCCGGCCCGGCGGTCTCGAGCAACGCGGCCAGGTCCCGCGTGCGCCGGAACCCTTCGCTCCCGGCGATCCACTTTTCCTTCTGCCGCTCGCCGAAGACGATCGAGTCGAACTCCGCGCCCGCACCCTTCTCGACGGTGATCACGCCCCCGCCCCCCTGCTTGCGCGTGGGGAGCGCCACCCACGCCTCGAGCGTCTTCTCTTGAAGGGCGCGCGCCAGCGGCACGGTGCGCGCATGGGCTGACTTGCCGTCGAGCCGCAGCCGGCCACCCTCCACCTTTGCCCCGCCCAGGAGCTCGGCGTGAAGGCCGCCCACCGAATCCTGCCCGCCGTTCTCGAAGGTCCAGCGCGCGACGGGGGCCGGGCCGGCCGGAAGACGGAGCTTCGCCCGGAGCGCCGCCGTAATCGCGGCCAGTTCCCGCTCCGTCTCCGCCACCCGCGCGTCCGCGGAAGAAAGGGCGCTCGTCTCCGTCGCCGTGGCGACCGTCCGCTCGCCGGGGAGGACGCCCTCGAAGACGCTCTTGAACTTGTAATACTCGGCCTGCGTGATCGGCGCGAACTTGTGATTGTGGCAGCGCGCGCAATTCACCGTGAGACCAAGGAACGTCTGGCTCACCGTGGCGATGATGTCCTCAAGGTCCTCCTCACGGACGCGCGCCTTCATGACGACGCTCTGCTGCTTGTAGCCCACCTCGTCCCAGGTGCCGCAGGTGAGGAAGGCGGCTGCGATCGTCCCCTCCGGGCCCGCGCCTTCGAGCGCGTCGCCCGCGATCTGCATGCGGGTGAACCGATCGTAGGGCAGATCGGCGTTCAGCGCCCCGATCAGCCAGTCGCGGTAGGGCCAGGCGTTCGTGCGGAGCTTGTTGTACTCGAACCCGTGGGTCTCGGTGAACCGCGCAACGTCGAGCCAGTGGCGCGCCCAGCGCTCCCCGTAGGCCGGCGAGTCGAGGAGCCGGTCGACGACCTTCCCGAACGCCCCGGGGGACTCATCCGCGAGGAACGCGGCGAGTTCCTCGGGCGAGGGCGGGAGCCCGGTGAGGTCCAGCGTGACGCGGCGCAGGAGCGTGGCCTTGTCGGCCGGCGGCGACGGGCGGAGCCCCTTCTCCCGGAGTTTCGCGCGGATGAAGCGGTCGATCCCCCCGGCGTCCGCGAGGGCGGGGCCCCGGGGCGCTTGGAAGGCCCAGAACTCCGCGCCCGCCGGGCCGGTCGAGTCCCTGGGCATGGGCGCGCCGCGCTTGATCCACGCCTCGATATCTGCCAGGACACGGTCGGGCAGCTTCTCCCCCTTGGGGGGCATCTTGAGGTCGGGGTCCTCTTGGCGCACGGCCTTGAGGAGCAGGCTCTCCG
Source organism: Planctomycetota bacterium (assembly GCA_023261405.1). Classification (GTDB taxonomy): domain Bacteria; phylum Planctomycetota; class MHYJ01; order MHYJ01; family JACPRB01; genus JACQFK01. Next base: position 1,160 of record JAHFOZ010000030.1, on the reverse strand, counting down.
CGGGCTTCCCGGGGACGATGGCGAGGCCTGTGTCTCCGCCCTTCAGGATCGACTCGGGGTGATCGAGGCGCAGGCCGCCCTTGAGTTTCACGGCCTTCGCGCTGTGGCAGGAGTGGCACCTTTCGACGAAGATAGGGCGGATCTTCGATTCGAAGAGGGCGAGCCCCTCGGGGTCGTCCTGACCGAGGAGCGCCAGGAGGAGTGATAGCGCGTGCACGCAGACCCTCGACGATCCCGCTCCACAGTACCTCGACTCGCAGGTTCCTGACCGGCTTCAGCCGTGGGGCGAAATCGGTCAGGAACAACTGCAGCTCGGTACAAGTATAACGCGGCGGATAATGCTGGCGCGTGGTCCGGAATTGGAAACAATGGCGGCATGAAAAACGTCGCCCGGCTCCTCCCGCTCCTCCTCCTCGCCGCGTGCGCCTCGGGACCGCGGGAGATCCCCGAGGCCGCGCTCCCGCTCCCGAAAGTCGACGCCGCGATGGAGGCCCTCGTGCGCGACACGAAGATCGCGGGCGGCTTGGTCGCCGTGGCGAAGGACGGGCAGCTCGCCTATCTCAAGACGTTCGGACTGATGGACCGCGAGGCGGGCAAGCCGGTGCGGCCCGACACGATCTGGCGGCTCTACTCCATGTCCAAGGCGATCGTCACCGCGGCGGCGCTCGTGCTGGTGGACGAGAGGAAGATCGGGCTCGACGACCCGGTGGCGAAGCACGTGCCCGAACTGGCCGGCGTCCAGGTCTGGACCGCGGAGGGCCTGCGCGCGCCCAAGTCGCCGCCGACCGTGAAGGATCTGATGCTCCACACGGCCGGATACAGCTACGGGGGGAAGCCGCCCGGAGTGACCAAGGCGTACCAGGAGAAGAAGCCCCTCGAGGCGAAGGACCTGGACGACCTGGCGGCCCGGCTCAAGGACGTGCCGCTCGGGTTCGAGCCCGGCACGGACTGGCTCTACGGCCTGTCGATCGACGTGCTCGGGCTCGTGGTCCAGCGCGCGTCGGGGACAAGGCTCGACCGCTTCCTGGACGAGCGGATCTTCAAGCCGCTCGACATGAGGGACGCGGGCTTCCAGGTTCCTCCCGAGAAGCTGGGTCGGTTCGCGGCGAACTACCAGCGCGAGAAGGCGGGCTTGAGACTCCTCGACGCCCCAAAGGACT
>JAHFOZ010000424.1 GCA_023261405.1 Planctomycetota bacterium | reverse complement strand
AAAAGCTAAACCCTCGAGCACCCAGGCAGCATAAATAATGTAGAATTCCCCGCGAAATTTGAAGCTTGTACTTGACGACGGTCGATAACTTGGCATAATCTTTGCTGTTCCACCCCCCGCCGTACTAGCTGAGAGGAGGTGGGGCGGGGGAACGAGGGGTTGTCGAAAAATGAATTGTGCGTTTTTGTAGATTTCGTTTGGGACTTCCTTGAAAGGACGGACATGCGCAGGAACAAGGGCTTCACTCTGATCGAACTGATGATCGTGATCGCGATCATCGCCATCATCGCGGCGATCGCGATTCCCGGCCTGCTGGCAAGCCAGCGGGCATCCAACGAGCGGAACGCGTCCGCTTCGCTCAAGACCATCGCCACGGCACAGGCGGATTTCCGCGCCAATGACCGTGACGGCAACAAGATCCAGGACTTCTGGACGGCGGACGTCGCCGGCCTGTATTGCGTGAAGACGGTCGACTCGACGAGCGCCGCGAACAAGCTGATCGAGTTGTCGGTCGCCTCCGCGGACTCCGACCCGATCGCGGCGCTCGGCCAGTATACTCCCGCAATCACGGCCTACGCCAACCAGGGGCCCAAGGCCGGTTACTGGTACTACGCGCTGATGACGGACGACCAGACGACCGAGACCTACAGGGCCGCGACCGGTGGCAGCCCCGCCGTGGGGACCGTGCACTACAACACCTCCAAGTTCGGGTTCATCACGTATCCGGACTCGTACCCCTCCAGCGGCAAGATCTCCTTCATCCTGAACGAGGGGAACACGATGTTCAAGCGGCAGATGACCACCCCGGTCAAGGCCAGCTCCGCCACCCCTCCCACCGCGGTCACCCTCACCGGATTCTCGACTTGGCCGACGGACGACCTCCTCAAGACGTACTGGGCCAAGATGGACTAAGCGCCTCAAGCACTGTTCTTTGGGTTTCACGACCCCCCGGACGCAAGTCCGGGGGGTCTTTCATTTGTGCCCCGGGCACGGCGAGCAGCGCCGTCTGCCCGGCGCACATCGCGTAGGCGATGGGAGGGTGCTGTCAACCGGGAGGCGAAAGCCGAACGGGAAGTGAACCCACCCCCTGATGCGGTAGAATGTTCTCGGCGATGACCGTACCTTCCCTTCCCCGTTGCCCGCTTGCGGCGCTCTCGGGTGCCGTGCTGGGAGCCCTCCTCGGTCTGCCCCTTCTCCATTACTGCTACGGATTCGACCAGGGCGTCTACGGCACCATCGCCGAGGTCATGCGGCGCGGGGGCCTCCCCTACCGGGATGCATGGGAGATGCGTCCTCCGGGGGTCTTCTATGCCTACGGAGCCGCATTTGCCCTGCTGGGCCAATCCCCCCTGTCCCTGCGCATCTTCGACCTGCTCTCCCTGGCCCTCTCCTCGTCCGCGCTGGCCGTCATCAGTACCCGCCGCTTCGGGTCCGTGACGGCCGGAATGATCGCCGCCCTGGCGCTCCCCCTCCTTTACGTGCCCTTCGGATACTGGCACACAGCCCAGTCCGAATCCTTCCAGATGCCCTTCATCCTTTGGGGACTGGCCCTATGGCCCGTCCCTGACGGTACGACCCGCACCGCCCTATACTGTTTCGCCGCAGGCGTCCTCCTTGGCATCTCAGGCCTCTTCAAGACCTCGTCCATCTTCATCCCCCTGGCCGTTCTCCTCGACCGCGTCCGGATCGACTGGAAGGCCCCCACCGTGGCCGGGCGCCTCCGCCTGGCCGGGCTCACGGCGGTGGCCCTGGCCATGCCCACCCTCCTTGTCTTCACCTATTACGCCGCCCGCGGGGTCCTGCCCGAGATGACCCGGGCCCTCTTCGTCTTTGCCCCCGAGTACGCGCGCGCCAGCTGGCAGGACCCGATCCTCCCCGCGCTCGACCGCGCCCGCGAACTTCTCTTCGACCTCCTCTCGCTCCCGGCCCTCCTCCTGGCCGGATGCGGGCTCGCGCGCGCGCTCGCCTGCCGGCGTGCCGAGGCCCTTCGATGGGCCGTCTTCTCCATCGGTGCCGCGCTGAGCATCGTGCTCCAGATGAAATTCCTCCAGTACCACTACGTGGCGTTTCTCCCCTTCATCGCCCTCTGGATGGGCCTGGCCGCGATCGAGCCGCGAGCCCCCAGCCGTGGAGGACTCCTCAATGTCGTGTCCCTCCTGCTGGCCGCAGCCCTCGCCGGGGCCTTCCTCCATCGATCCCGCGTACGCCTCGGGCCCGAGTGGCGCGAACTCGCCCGCCCGGCCGCCGAGCGCCGTCCGGAGTGCGACCGCGCGTTTCCCCCGGGCCGGGAGTGCCCCTCCCACGACGCCGCCCGCGCGATCCGCGCCCGCACCGGGCCGGAGGACGCGATCTTCATCTGGGGGAACGACCCCAAGCTCTACCTCCTGGCGGACCGTCCCCAGGCCGGCGCCTACTCGTACATCATCCCGGTCACCGTCCCCTGGGCCGGCCGGGAGACCGTCCACGACCTCGTCGAGAGGCTCCGCCACGAACGTCCCCGCCTGATCATCACCGTCCGCAACGATGCGGTCGAGGCCATCGTCCGCCGGCCCGAGGACTCGGAAGGACTCCTCGACGTTTTCCCGGAGATGCGGGACTTCATTCAGACCCGGTACCGGGAGGTCGAGAACCTGGGGAGGCACCGCCTGTGGGCGCGCTCGGGCTCCTAGCCGGAACGGCCTTCCTGCTCCTGGCTTCCCATGCTCTGCTGAAGCGGCTTCGGACCGGGTCCGCCCCGGTGGACCTCCTCGTGTTCCTGCTCCTGTTCACCGCATTGCAGTCGGCCATGATCCTCCTGGCTCTGCTGACGGGGCTCCTCTCCTTCTGGCCGCTCACGCTCGCCTCGGCGGCCGGCCTCGCGGCCCTCCTCGCCGCCGGGGAACGCCCGCCGCCGCTCCGGAGCCTCGTCCCGAAACGCCCCGACTCGGCGTGGGACCGAGCGCTTTTCTGGGGCGTCGCGATCGCCTTCCTGTCCTTCTTCGCGAAGCTGGCCTGGTTCTCCCCATACTGGGGGGACGCGATCATGTACCACCTCCCCAGCGTCGCCGAATGGGTCCGCGCGGGCTGCCTGGTCAGCGGCTTCTTCCACGACGTGCGGGTGTGGCTCCCCGCGGGCTTCCAGCTGATCGAGACCTGGTGGGTGGTCTTCCTCCACCACGACGCCCTCATCGAACTGGGCGGGATCCAGATGCTCGCCATCGCGCTCGCCGCGGTGAACGTCCTAGCCCGCGCCCTCGGGCTCCACGCCGGATTCGCGGTCTTCACCGCCGCGTACATCCCGGTCGTCTCCCTCAACGTGACCACCTGTTCGAACGATCTGGCGGTTGGCGCCATGGTCCTCTCCGCCTTCGCCCTCGTGGCGGCGCGCGCCCCTCACGCCTTCGAGGCCTTCCCCATCCTCCTGGGCGTCGGGATCAAGCCCACCGCGGGAATGGCGGCGGGAGGGGTGATCCTCTACGCCGTTCTCACGGGACGATCTCGTCCGCGGCCGCGCGTCGCGCTCCTCCTGCCCCTCCTCGCCGGGGCGACCCTCGTGAGCGGGTTCTGGTACGCCCGCAACCAGCACCTCACGGGGACCCCCTTCGGGCCGGTCTTCGGAGGTCCGGGGACGATGGGCCACGTGGCCAATCCCAACATCGGGCTCGAGAACCTCTGGGACACCCTGGCCAAGTTCCCCGATTGGGCGCGCGATCGCGGGATCTTCGAGGCCCTCGCCCCCGACAAGACCGCGTGGGGCTGGTTCGTCCTCGGCATCGGGTTCCCGGTCACGATCCTCTCCCTCCGCGCCTCCCCGGAGCTCCGCCGCCTTGCGCTGGTGTTCTTCACAAGCTGGCTCATGGTGCTCGTCTGCGTCGAGGATTCCGGGCAGCAGCTCCGCTATGCCCTGTGGTTCCCGGTCCTCTTCGCGCTCGCCGCGGCGCGCGCGCCGGGGCGCCTTCTCGTGACCGCCACCCTGCTCGCGGGTGCCCTGAACCTCGTGGCCACCGTCATCCCCAGGGAGACCACGTACGTCCAGGGACGCGAGGATTTCCCGCGGGACTTGCCGCGGGATGCCGACCTCGCGGTCGTCTTCGAGGAGTGCGGGTACTGCTACCCGCTGTATAATCACGATTACAGCCGCCGCCTCCACTATCCCCGCTCGATGGAGCAGTTGCGGGCGTCGGGGGCGCGGTACGTCTACGTGGCGGACCCGGTTCCGTGGGTCATGCCCTACCGCAAGTGGCGCAAGCTGGGAGGAAGGGTGTATGAAGTACCGCGTCCTTGAGGTTGCCGGCGCGCTCCTGGTGCTGGTGCTGCGCCTCTTCGCCCTCCGCAACACGGAGCCCGGGCCGCAGCCCCCCTGGTACGGCGATTGGATCGTCGTCACCGCCCTTTTCTGGATGGGAGCCGCCTTCGCGGACCGGAAGCCGCGACCCCAGGCGGCTCTCCTTGCGGTCGCGTGCCTCTGGCTCCTGTCGATTTACGCGGTCCACCAGGGGCCGCATACGTTCTGGATCTTCTATCCCGGACGCCGGTAGGCGCCGATCAGGCGGGTTTGAGGCGCCCCTCCGTCAGCAGGCGCAACTGCTCCCGGCAGACGGCGTGCAGGCCCGAAGCAAGGTCCGTCCTGGGGGCCGCCAGGTCCCTCCATACCTCGGACCGGAAGGAATGGCTGGCCGGCTGGGCC
>JAHFOZ010000029.1 GCA_023261405.1 Planctomycetota bacterium | reverse complement strand
ACAAGAAGGTCCGGTACGAGGACGTCCTGCTGCGCCTGGACGCGGGGACCGACGCCTCCGAGGCGGTCTTCGGCTCGCTCTCGCTGAGCATCACGGAGGCGGCGCTCACCCAGGAGATCACGCAGGACGGAAAGGCGGCGCTCCGCGTGAAGGTCGTGTTCTCCGGCAACACGATCGCCGAGAAGGCGGAAGCGGCGACGATCGTGAAGGGGACGGTCTGCACGCCGAAGGCGAAGATGGGCCTGCTCGTCAAGGGCTCCAAGGGCGAGAACTTCGCGCGCACCTTCGACCCGATGACTCCCAAGATGTTCGAGTACGGCGCGATCCTTCCCCCGCGCTACTCCCCCGGCACGCGCGCCGTCTTCGCCTTCGACGTCGAAGTCGAGGTCGAGAAGGACGGCAAGAAGCAGGTCGTCTCGAAATCGATCCGCTCGCCGATCGTGGTGATCGGCAAGAAGGAGTGATCGCGGCTACTTCAAGACCTGGAACAGGTTGCTGAAGTCGTCGGTCCAGAGGCGCGGCGGAGAGGATCCTCCCCCGGGAGGACTGCCCGCGTCGCGAAGGCGCGGGCGCTCCAGCAGCGCCCGGTTGGAGGTCAGCAGGATCCAGCGCGCGTCCATGATGCCCCGGGCATCGTCCGACGGCGTCCGGATTTCCCACGACGGCCTGCCGACCGCCCGCGCCAGCGCAGCGACCTGCGGCCCCAGGTCGAGATGCCGCACGGTGAGGTGGAGCGCCAGAACGCCGTCCGGCGTGAGCCTGCGGAAATAGAGCTCGAACGCCTCCCGGGTCAGAAGATGCACGGGGATGGCGTCGCTCGAAAAGGCGTCCACGACCAGGATATCGAACGGGGCTTGCTTCTCCTCCCTCTCCAGCGACACCCGGGCATCTCCCGGGACCATTTCGATCGTCGCGCGCGAATCCTCCAGGAACGTGAAGTGGCGCCGCGCCACGCCGATCACCAGCGGATCCAGCTCGTAGAAACGGATCGTATCGCCGGGTCGCCCGTAGGCGGCCAGGATTCCCGCCCCGAGACCCACGATCCCCATCCGTCGCGGGGGCGCTCCCGAAAGCTCTTCCAGGAGCAGCCCGATGCCGGAGGCGCGGGAGTAGTAGGTGGTCGGGACCTGGCGCCGCCCGGGATCGAGAAACTGCTGTCCGTGGCGGGTGCTGCCGTGGGTGAGGAGGCGGATCGTTCCCACCCCGTCCGGCGCCGGGGCATCCAGGATGCGGACGGTCCCGTAGAAACTGCGAAGCTCCACGAGTCCGGGCTGGGTCCGCTGGAGAAGGCGCCCGGCGAAGAGGACGCCGGTCAGGAGCACCACGGCGATGAGGGCCGGCAGGAACGGGTTCCACGCCCGGTGTCTTCCCATCCGATAGGCCGGGTCCGACAGGCAGAACCCGACGGCGAGCGCGCCGCAGGAGATCAGCCCGACGTACAATTCGTCGAAACCGCGGAACAGGAGCGGGGCCAGCAGGGTGACGAAGACCCCGCCGAGGGCGCCCCCGAGCGCGATCATCAGGTAGAAGGACGTCAGGTGGCGCGGCGCGGGCCGGAGCGCGGCCAGCTCGCCGTGGCAGAACATGCAGCAGACGAGGAGGCCGGCGGAGTAGACCGGCACGCCGTAGAGGATGCCGACCCGCGCCCCCATCGCGCAGGCGGAAGCCAGGACCATCAGCGTGAGCACGAGGACCGGCAGGGACCACGACCGGGCGTACCATCGGTCGCTCTCGAAGCAGACGATGAAGGAGAGGAGGTAGAGGCTCAGGGGAAGCACCCAGAGGAACGGGACGACGGCGACCTCCTGGCACATGTGGTTGGTGACCGCCAGGAGCAGCGTGGCGGCGCACGCCGGCAAGGCGAGCCACAGGAGCCGCCGGGGCCATCCCGCGGCGGGGGCGGGCGGGTCCTGGACGGCGGTCGTGGCCGGCGCGGAGGGCGGGGCCGCACGCCAGAGCCTGGGCACGCAGCCCGCGCACGCGAGGGCGAAGGCCCCGAACGCGGCCGACCAGACGAGCTCCTGCTGACGGGTGCTCAGCCACGGTTCGACGGCGACCGGATAGGTGAGCAGGGCGAGCATGGACCCGGCATTCGAGAGCGCGTACAGGCGGTAGGGCGACGGGCCGCCCCGGTCAAGGATGGCCCAGGCCTGGATCAGCGGGGAGGTGGCGCAGAGAAGAACGTAGGGGATGGACACGCAGCGGCCCAGGACCATCAGGATCGCGAGGATCGGCGACCCGGACCCGGAGGGCTGCCCTCTGGGGTCCGGCACGATGGGGAGCGTGCAGAGCGCCGCCGCCAGGAGGGCCAGATGGAGTCCTCCCTGGGCCCGGGGGCGCAGGGTCCGCGTCGATGCGTGGGCGTAGCCGTAGCCCAGGAGCAGCAGCGACTGGAAGAAGAGGATGCACGTGGTCCAGACGGACGATGCGCCGCCGAACCACGGGAGGATCGCCTTGGCGACGATGGGCTGCACCTGAAACAGGAGGAAGGCGCCCAGGAAGACGGCGCAGGCGTGGACAGGAACGGCGCGCCCTCGCGCTTCCGGCCCGTCCTTCGGGTGCATGGGTCAGGTGTATTCCCGCTTCAGCCAGACGATCAGGGCGATGGCCAGCGAGGCTTCGATCATCACGGGAAGCGCGAAGGGCACCTGGAACGGAAGGAAGAACCTGAGGACGACGCACGCGGCCACCACCCCGAGGCAGAGGATCTTCCACTTCCCACGTGGAGGATTCGCTTCCCCGGCCCGAAGGAGCGGCCGCAGCCGCTGCAGGCCGTGGCGCCCTTCTCCTCGATCCCGCCGCACTGGGGGCAGATGACATGCTGTTCTTCCGCCGCGGTCGGCTCCGGCGTGGGGATCTCGACGAGTTGCTTGCACTGGGGGCAACGTCCCCGCGTCCCCGCCTTCTCGTCGGGCACGGTGAGCGCCTTGCCGCACGGGCACCTGAAGCGGATGGGCAGGGTCCTTCCTCCCTTCGCAGGACGCGACGGCCGGTATGACTATACCCGCTCATCGGCCTGAAGGTAGGAGGCACGTCGAGATCCGACCGCGAGCGGCGCGGGGCGTCACTTCGAAAGAGGCTTGAGAACCTCCGAGAGCAGGTCGGGCGCGCCGGCGTCGCGCTCCAGCTTCACGTACTTCAGGCCCTCCGCGTAATCGAGGGAGTGGGTCCGGAAGAACCCGGCGTTTTCGACGAGCAGGTCCAGCTTCCCACCCGACCTGGTCCCCGCGATCGCCTCCCGGAGGAGCTCGGCCGACCAGCGGCGCCCGTTCACCGCGACGAGCTTCATGCCGGGCCCGATCCCGCCGCGGTCCGCGGCCTTCCCGGGGATGACGTCGCCGACGCCGCCGTCCTCCTTGAGGACGAGCCCGAGGGAGCTCCCCAGGTCGATGGACTTGTCGGTCGATTCGCGGAGGCGGGCGAAGGGAGAGGGCGCCGCGTCGTAGGCGAGCTTCCAGCCGCCGCGGCGGATGCCCCCCAGGGGCGGCTCCGGCGCCACGGCGCCGACCCGCGAGGCGAAGAAGCCCTTCCAATCGCAGGGGGCGACGTCGCCCAGGGTCGCCGCCAGCTCATCCAGGGTGAAGGTCTTCACCGAAGGCTTCCCGCCCTCTCCGCCGTGGAAGCGCCGGCAGAAGTCGTCGAGCGACTTCTTCCCCTTCGTCTCCTGACGGATCACGGTGTCCGCTTCGAGCCAGAGAAGCAGGCCCTCGTTGTAGAAGTCCACGCCGCGGCGCCAGGCGGCCCAGTCGCCGCGGGCGCCGTAGAGGACCTGCGCGGCCCGCGTGGTGTCCTCGAGCGGACGCCACGTGCGGCCCTTCTGGTTGGAGAGCCCCTCGGCCGAGAGCGCGAGGTTGTCGCGGAACTCGTCGGCCGTCCAGAGCCCGGCGCGCGCGGAGAGGAGGCAGCCGAGGTACTCGGTCAGGCCCTCGTAGACCCAGAGGAGGCGGGTCGAGACCGCCTCCTGGAAGTCGTCTCTCACCAGCTCGGCCGGGCGGCGGTGCTTGCCGTTCCAGGAGTGGGCATACTCGTGGGCGAGGACGAAGAGCCAGCGCTTCTGGAGGCTCTCGTCGAGCAGCGTCCGCTCCGGGGCGCGGTTGTCGCTGGATTCGTGGTGCTCGAGGAAGAACGGAGGCGTGAAGTCGGAGAGGGTGAGCAGAAACCGGTACGAGCGGTAGTGGCGCGCGCCGAAGAGGGCGCCGGCCTCGGCGACGAGCCGGTCGAACGTGGCCTTGAGCTCGGCGGGGAGCGCGAGCGCGGCGTCGCCGTCGGCCGCGAGGCAGAGGAGGTGGGGAGGCCCGTCCGCCGGGCCCAGGGGGACCTCCTTCAGGTGCGCGCCGGCGAGCACCGGCGAATCGACGAGCGTCTCGAGCGTCACGGGCTCGAAGCTCGTCCGCCGTCCCGAGGAGGAGGCGACCGGCAGCGCGGTCGAGAACTTCCATCCCTCCGGGAGGACGAGGCCGGCGCGGAGCAGGATCTCGCGCATCGTGCGGCCCCTGGGATAGACGAGCATCTGGTTCCAGTGGAAGACGGCGACTTGGGCCGACGATTGGGCGGAGATGAATCCTTCCGTCCCGGGCGGCGGCGCGATGTAGTCCAGCGCGACCTCGACCGTGTCCGCCGGGGCGGGCACCTCGCAATGGAACGCGTGGAGATCGAGCTCGTCGCGACGCCAGGCCACCGGCTTCCCGCCCGCGCTCACCTTGAAGCCCGCGATGTCCGCGAGCGGACCGGTGGGCCCGTGCTCGCCGGGGATCCACTTGGGATAGACCAGCGTGAGGGGGCCGGGCACGGCGGGGATTGCGAGGCGGACGTGGAAGAGGCGCCGCGGGGCGTCGGACGCATCGACCTCGATCTCGATCGGCCGCGCGCCGGCGGCCTGTTCGCCCCGCCCCTCGGTCGGGCACGCCGCCAGCGCGAGCGACAGCGCGATCAGCCGGACCGGCCGGTGGACCTTCCTCATGGCGACCTCCCTTCCCGATCGAGTGCGGGGGTGAATGGATCACGACCGACCCGGACTACGCGCGATCCCCCGGGCTCCGCTGGCGGAGCCCCCTGGCCTGAAGCCGGCCGGGCCGCGTCCCCGCGCCTACCGCGACTTGTCTTCGAGCCAGGACTTCTCGACCTCGCCCGTGACCTTGAGGCGCTCGAGGAGGAGGCCGGACTGCATGAGGCCGAGCCCCACGCGGCCGGCGTTGTAGGTGGCGTCGTCGGCCTCCACGGAGCCCTGGTTCATCGAGAAGCGGATCTTCGAGCCCTCGCGGACCAGCAGCGCCGTGTTCGGCGCGCCCTTCGCAATCTGGAGGTTGCGCGTGGCCCGGGCGATGATCGCCTTGTCGAGCTGCGCGGGGTCCGCGGGCAGCTTGAAGAGCGCGTCGACCGGGCCCTGGCCGGGGAACGGAAAGTCCACGAAGACGGCGTAGCCGGCCTGCCCGCCGTTGCCATGCATGACGAATCCGAGGGTGTTGGCATCGGTCCGGAAGGAGACCTCGAGCGTCACGTTGCCGCGCATCGGGACGTTGAGGTACCACCCGCCGTTCCCGCCCACCTGCAGGCCGCCCTCGGGGCCGCGTCGCGTGTTCACGGCCCCGGGATTCTCCGCGGCGAACATCGCGGCCTCGCGGTCGTCCTTGAACGTGTAGGTCAGCTCGTAGCGGCCGCCGCCGAGGGCGCGGGCGCCGTCCGTGCCGAAGACCGCCTTCAGCCCGGCGCCGCCCATGGGCTGCCCGCCGCCCCCCCCGCTCCCCGAGCCGCCCTCGCCCTTCAGGTAGCCCTGCACCACGTCGATGCGGCTCTTGTCGCGGTTGGGGAGCTTGTTCCTCATGTAGTCCGTGCCCGAGTACCTGTCGACGCAGTCCTTGAACCGCGTGAGCCCCGCCTTCTCGTCGCGGGCGTAGATCTTGAACGCGTCCTCGTAGGCCTTCTTCGCCGCCAGCTCGTCCGCCTCCGAGGAGGCGCCCTTGAGCTTGTCGGCGAAACGCTCGAGGCCCAGGCGCAGCTCGGGCGACGTGAGCTTCTCCATCGCCGTCTTGGCCTGCGCGAAGCGGCCCGCGTAGTACTGCAGAAGGAGCGCCTTGAGCGGCTGGTAGGGATCGCCGGCCGCCGTGGGCGCCTTCCTCGCCAGGGTCACGATGTCGTCCTCGGCCACGGCGCCGTCCTTCGAGCGCGGCGCGAGCGACGCCGGAAGCGGGGCCTTCCCCGCCGCCGTGACGTTGAGCGCCATCCCTTCCCCCGCCTTCCGGGGCGCCGGCTCCGCGGACTGCGCGTCCTTGAGCGGCGCCGAGTACCCGGTCTTGAACTTCGCGGCCTCCTTCGAGGCGGCGCGCGCGCCTTCGCCGGCCTGGTCCATCAGCTCCTCGAGGAGCGCCGTCGTGCGGAGGTCGAGGAAAAGGTCCCGCGCCGGGTCCGCAGCCGCCGCCTTCTGGACCGCCTGCTCGGCCATCTGCGCCACCTTGCGGCACTCGCCGGGCGTGGTCCGGTCGAGGTTGAGGTAGGCCTTGAGGAGAGCGGCGTCGGGCCAGCCCGCCAGGAGGATGGCCTGGACCCCCGCCCCGTCGGCCGCGCAGAAGACCTCGTGGAACCAGGCGCGCGCGGCGCCCAGGTTGCGGTCCCGCATCGCCGACTCGAACTTCGAGCGGTGGGCGGCCGTCACCTCGCCCACTTTCGAGGCGCCCTCGCTCAGCGCGCGCTCCAGGTCGTTCTTGAGATCGGCCCCCATGCGGTCGAGCGCCGCCGTGGCCGCCGCGTTCCCCTCGTGCAGCGCCTTCAGGGCCTGGATGCGGTCCTGCGCCTTCTTGAGCTTGTCCGGGCCGGCGGCCGCCCGGGCCGCGTCCGCCACGTCCGTCCGGAAGAAACCGTCGCGGGCGCCCTCCGCCTTGCCCCTCTGCGCCGGCGTTCCCAGGGCGCCGATCCCGTCGAGCAGGCGGTAGGCCTCGTCGCGCGTCTTGGGGTCGCGAAAGGTCCGCTCCGCCCGGCTCATCTCGGTGAGGTAATTCTCCTCGAGCTTCGCGTTGAACCGCGAGAGCATCTCCTCATGCTCGCGGCCGGCGGCGGTGCGCTCGGGCTTGGAATCGGTGCGGACCCACTTGTAGACCTCCTCGAGGCGTCCCAGCTCGTCCACGGCCCTGGAGAAGCGCCCGGCGTTCCCCTCGCCGTTGGCCTTGTCGCGGATCTCCTTCCAGATCCGGTCGGTGATGAGCGTGTTGACCTTCCGGACGTACACGTCCAGCTCCGCGGTCCAGGACTTCTCAGCGCCGAAGTCGGCCTTGCCGCGGTAGAATTCGATCCGCTCCTGGATCCTCAGGTAAGGCCGCGTGAAGCGGTCCGTGAGCGACGCGTTCCCCAGCTGAGAATCGACCAGTTCGTTGAAGGCCAGGATCTCCTTCCGGACGGTCTCGGCGCTGTTCCCCGGAGTGGGGTTGACCGGGTTCACGGCCGGCGGCGGATCGTTCACCAGGGGCGGCCGCACGGGGCGACTCGGGCTCTCCCCGCCTCCGCCGGACATCAGGACGATGACGACGAGGATCCCCGCCGCCGCGGCGCCCACGCCGACGAAAAGCCCCGTGTTGCCCTTCGGGGTCGCCGCCGGCAAGTGCGGGCCGGAGTGCGCGTACGGCCGGGCGTGAAGGGGATTGTCGGGCGATCCGGGCTTGGCGATGGTGGACGCGGACTTGCGGGCGGTCGGAGGGCTCAAGCCCTGCCCGCTCTGCACCTTCTCGATGTCGGCGATCAGGGCCTCGGGGTTCTGCGGACGGTCCTCCCGGCGCTTGGACATCATCCTGAGGACGAGGTTCGTGAATCCGTCCGAGAGGGACGGGAGCCGCTTCTTCGGCGACTCGGGCATCTCCGTGACGTGCTTGGTCATGACGACCATGGGGTTGGCCCCCGAGAAAGGGGGCCCGCCGGTGGCCATGTGGTAGAGCGAGGCTCCCAGCGAGTAGATGTCGGCCCGGATGTCGATGTTGTCCTCGCCGCGGGCCTGCTCGGGCGAGATGTAGTTGGGCGTCCCCACGCAGGTGCCGTCCATGGTGGCGCCGGAATCGCCCTTGGCCTGCTTGGCGAGTCCCAGGTCGCACAGCTTGGCGACGTTGTCGATGGTGACCATGACGTTCTCGGGCTTCACGTCGCGGTGGACGAGGCCGTGCTTGTGCGCGTGGTTGAGCGCGCGGGCCACCTGGAGGCCGATCGAGAGGCACCGCTTCTCGTCCAGGCGCCCGCCGTCCTTCTTCATCAGGGCCGCGGCGGGGGCGCCGTCCACGAACTCCATGACGAGGTAGTGGAGGCCGTTGGATTCGCCGACGTCGATGCCCGAGATCACGTTCTCGTGGTGGAGCTTGGCCACGGCGCGCGCCTCGCGGAGGAAGCGCTCCACGAAATTCGGGTCCTTGGAGTACTTGGGGCTCAGGATCTTGACGGCGACCACGCGGTCCATCGAGACCTGCTTCGCCTTGAAGACCGAGCCGATGGCTCCCTGGCCGATCTTGGCGATGAACTCGTAGCCCGGGATGGAGAGCTTGGTCTGCTGGGAGGCTGATGTGATCTGGAGCTTCGAGATCTGGACGGCCTGCTCGGGGCTGAGGTACCCCTTCTCGATGAGGACGTCCCCGAGCTTCTTGGGCTCGATGCCCAGGCCGCGGAGCTTGGTCTGGATGTCCAGGCACTCCTTGACCTGCTCGAAGGTGCAGACGTTCTCGCGGATGGCGAGCTGTCCGAAGGTGTAGTCGATCTTGCTGCCCGCTCCGGGTGCCTCACTCATCCTTCGATCCCCATTCTCGATGCGGCCCCATGGAACTTACGCCCCGCGGGGCGGCTTTGAGGCGCTGCGCAGGATTATAGCGGACCGGACGCTGAATTCAACGCCGCTCCCCGGACGTGCCTCCTGCAACGGACGCCCGGGTTCACGGATTGTTCGACTCCGCCGGCTACAAAAACTTTCCCTGAATCCGCACCCTTCCCTATACTGCCCCCCGCGGAAACGCGTTTCAAAGGAGGCCCATGGTGGACCTGAGCTCCTTCACATCGACCGACGGGATCGTGGCCCTCCTGACCCTCACCGTCATGGAGGTGGTCCTCGGCATCGACAACATCGTCTTCCTGTCCATCCTCACGGGCAAGCTCCCCCCCGGGCAGCAGGGGAAGGCGCGCACGATCGGACTGGCCCTCGCGCTCGTCGCGCGCCTGGGCCTCCTCTTTGCGATCACCTGGGTCATGCAACTGGACAGGAACGTGCTCTTCACGATGCCCCTGGTCGGCCACTTCGTGAAGGAGCCGGAGGTGGCGCAGATCACCGGGAAGGACCTGGTGCTCCTGCTGGGCGGGCTTTTCCTGGTCGGAAAATCCACGCACGAGATCTACGAGAAGCTCGAAGGGACGCATGGAGAGAAGGTGTCCAGGACGGGCGCCGGGGCCTTCGGCCTGATCCTGCTCCAGATCGTCCTCATCGACCTTCTCTTCTCCCTCGACTCGGTGGTCACCGCGGTGGGGATGGCCAAGGACATTCCGATCATGGTGACGGCCATGGTCATCGCCGTCGGCATCATGCTGATCTTCGCCGGGGCGATCGGGGATTTCGTGAACCGCCATCCCAGCGTGAAGATCCTGGCGCTGAGCTTCCTCCTCCTGATCGGCGTAATGCTGGCCGCGGACGGCATGAACCAGCATGTCGGGAAGGGCTACATCTACTGCGCGATGGCCTTCTCGCTGCTGGTGGAGGTGCTCAACATGCGCTTCCGGAAGAAGCAGCAGCCGGTGCATCTGCACAGCGAGTATGAAACGTAGCGAGCCGGTAGCTCGTAGCTTGGAGCTCGTAGGGGTACGGGCTCTCCGGACTACCAGCTACGGGCTACGGGCTACAAGCGGGGTGAGCTCCCCGTACTCGTACGCCACCCCGTGCCTCGCGTGCAGCTCCTTCACGCGGCGGTGGTACTTCTCGTAGAGCGGCCCCATCGCCTCCTTGTAGGACTCGTCGCAGAAGAAGATCCGGCAGCCGAGCATGCGGTGGTCGCGCACGCTGCAGAGGCCGTCCTTGAGCCACGGACAGACGCCGTCTGCGCCCGGCGGCGGCGGCCCCGCCCTCTCCATCACGTAGCGGAGCTCGAGGCGCGTCACGAAAAGCTGGTGGCCGAACGACGTGAAGCGGCAGCAGCGGCCCGACAGCTCGCACTTGGGCCTGAGCGTGTCCAGCTCCGCCTGCAGGTCGGAGTAGATCGCCTCCAGCTCGCGGAACGCGGCCTGCAGGTCGCTCATGGCGCCCCCAGGACCGCCTTCACGGAGTCGAGCGCGATGGCCACGAGCGTCCGCAGCTCCTTCTCGGTGATCGAGAGGGGCGGCATGAGGACGATCGTGTCGCCCAGCGGGCGCAGGATCGCCCCCCGCTTCCGGGCCTCGAGGGCCACGCGGTGGCCCGTCCGGGCCTCCGGCGGGAACGGCGCCTTCGTCTCCGGGTCGGAGACGAGCTCGATCCCCGCGATCAGGCCGACCGTCCGGATGTCCCCCACCTGCGGAATCGAATAGAAATCCTGCAGCAGGTTCGCGAGGAGGTGGATCGTCTTGCGCAGTTTCTCCAGGGTCCGGTCGCGTTTGAAGACGTCCAGCGTCGCCAGCGCCGCGGCGCAGCCCAGCGCGTTCCCCGTGTAGGTGTGCCCGTGGAAGAACGTGCGCCGGTCCTTGAAGTCCCCCAGGAAACCCCCGTAGACGCGGTCCGTGGCCAGCGTGGCCGCCAGCGGCATCATCCCGTTCGTGAGACCCTTGGAGAGCGCCATCAGGTCGGGCACGACCCCCTCGTGCTCGCAGGCGAACATGCGGCCCGTCCGGCCGAAACCGGTCATGACCTCGTCGGCGATGAGGAAGACGTCGTGCTTCGTGCAGAGCTCCCGGAGCCCCGTGAGGAAGCCCGGCGGCTGCACGATCATGCCCCCGGCCCCTTGCACCACCGGCTCGACCACGAGGCCCGCCACCTCGTGACCGTGGCTCCCCAGGATCGCCCCCACCTCGTCCAGGCAGTGCTTCGCGCACTCCACCTCCGTCTTCGAGCGCTCGCAGCGGTAGGCGTAGGTCGTGGGCGCCTTGATCGTCGGGAAGAGGAGCGGACGGAAGACGCCGTGGAAGAGGTCGATGCCCCCCGCACTCATCGCGCCGAGCGTGTCGCCGTGGTACGCCGCGTCGAGCGTGACGAACTGCGTGCGCCCGGGTTTCCCGTTCTGCTGCCAGTACTGGAACGCCATCTTGAGGGCCACCTCGAGCGCGGTGGAACCGTCATCGGAGTAGAAGACCCGCGTCAGGCCCTTCGGCGCGAGGGCCACGAGCCGCTCCGCCAGCTCGATGGCCGGCGGGTTGGAGAGCCCCAGGAAGGTCGCGTGCGCCAGCCGCCCCAGCTGCCGCTTCATCGCCTCCACGATCTCGCGGCGCCCGTGGCCGTGCACGTTGCACCACAGGCTCGAGACGCCGTCGATGTACTTCCGGCCATCGACGTCCCGGAGCCAGACCCCCTTCCCCGCCGAGATCACGGGAAATTCCTCCTCCATCCACAGTTTCTGCTGCGTGAAGGGATGCCACACGACCCTGCGGTCGCGCGCGCGCCAGGACTCAGAGCTTCTTGAGGGCATCCAGCAGCGCCTCCACGTGTTCCCGCTCGTGCATCGCGGTGACCGTGATCCGCAGCCGGGCCGTCCCCGGCGCCACCGTTGGCGGCCGTATGGCCGGCACGAAAAGCCCCTGCTCCCACAGCCGCTCGCTCGCGGCCAGGGCGTCCTCGTTCGAGCCGAGGATCACCGTGCGGATCGGCGAGGGGGAACCCAGCAGCTTCACGTTCTCCCACAGCGTGCGGCGCCGGTCGTCCGCCTCCCGCACGAGCCGCAGCGCCTCGATCCCCGCGGCACAGGCGGCCGGCGGCATCGCGGTCGTGAAGAGGAAGCTCCGCGCGCGGCTCCTCAGGAGCTCGATCAGCTCCCGCGGACCGACGACGAACCCGCCCACGCCCCCGGCGGCCTTCGAGAGATTGCCCGTCTGGATGGCCACGTCGGTGTTCCCCCGGCCGTCCGGCCCGAAGACCCCGAGGCCGTGGACATCGTCGATGACCACGTCGGCGCCCAGCGCGCGCAGGCCGTCGAGGGGCGCGAGGTCGCCGTCCATGCTGAAGACCGTGTCGGTGAGGATGAACTTCCGGGCCGCCTCCTGCCCGATCAGACGTCGCGCCGCGGCGACGTCGCCGTGCGGGTAGACCGCCACCTTCGCCCGCGAGAGGCGGCACGCGTCGATGAGGCTCGCGTGGTTGAGCTCGTCGGAGAGGATGAGCGTCTCCCGGCCGGCGATCGTGCCGACGAGCCCCTGATTCGCCGCAGCTCCGGAGCCGAAGAGGAGCGCCGCCGGCGCGCGCTTGAAGTCGGCGATCGCCTCCTCGAGCGCCGTGTGCAGGCGCGTGGTCCCCGAGACGGCGCGGGATGAGGCGGCCCCCCAGCCCCACTCGCGGGCGGCCCGCCCGGCGGCCTCGGCGACCCGCGGGTCCTGCGCGATCCCGAGGTAGTCGTTCGAGCAGAAGGAGAGGACCTCCCGGCCGTCGACGACGGCGTACGGCCCGCGGACCCGCTCGAGGATGCGGGGCCGGCGCACGAGCCCGGCACGGTCGAGGGCTTCGAGTTCGGACCGGAAGTCGTCCGCCAGCACGCCGGCCTACCTCTTGTCGGGGTAGAGCCGGGAGAGGTCCTCGAGGAGCCCCTCGTCGGTGAGGTTGCGCCGGAGCGGCGTCACGGTGACGTAGCCGTGGGCGATGCCCCAGTCGTCGCTGGGGCGGCCGTTGCGCGGCAGGTCGCGCGGCGGCGTCCCGCGGAGCCAGAAGTAGGTGCGGCCGCGCGGGTCGCGCCGGCGCTCGAAGCCGTCGTTGTACGGGGTGAGCTCCGTCGTGGTGGCGATCACGCCTTTGGGGCGCGCCAGCGGGGGGATGTTGATGTTGAACACGGTCTTCGAGCGCCGGTGGCGCGGGGCGAGCCGGGCGATGATGCGCGCCGCGATGCGCGCCTCGGCGCGGTAGTCGCCATCCGCGGCCACCCTGCGGGAGACGGCGAAGGCGGTGATGCCGAACTGCGCGGCCTCCAGCGCCGCGGCGACGGTGCCGGAGTAGAGCACGTTCGACCCGGTGTTGAGGCCGTTGTTGATGCCGCTCACGACGATGTCGGGCGGCCGGTCCATGAGCTCCCGGAGGGCGAGCTTGACGGTGTCCGCGGGGGTGCCGTTCACGCCCCAGCAGTCGCGGGCGACCTCCTCCGCCACGAGAGGCTCGTGGAGGGTGAGCGAGCTTGACGCGCCGCTGCGGACGCGGTCGGGCGCGCAGATGAAGACGGAGCCGAGCTTCCGGAGCGCGGCCGCCATGGCGTGGAGCCCCGGGGCGGTGACGCCGTCGTCGTTCGAGAGGAGGATGCGCATCCGGGGGGCGAGTCTACCACATGCCGCGCGGGTTGTCACCCGGAGCGAGGGGAATGACCGCGGTCTGGCCACGCTGCATCGTCCGTGCTATACTATGCATGCAGTATGGGGTTCCTCCGGCGCCAGACTTCAAGAGGCGACGGCGGATCCGACAGCCATGGCTCGGCGGGGCGATGAGCATGCGGCACTCTTACGGGGCGGCCCCATGACGGACGACGCGCTCCGGGAGGCCGATCGATACTTCGCGCAGGGCGACTACGTCCGAGCGCTGGACGAGCTTGGGAAGGCGGCGCCTTCCGACCCGGAAATCGCCCAGAGGATTCACACCGCGCTCGAACGGATGAAGCTCATCGCGGCCCGCGAGTTCGCCGTCGGCAGGTGGTCGGTCGCCGAAGGGATCGTCGACGCCGTGCAGGAGCACGAGCGGTTCCTGACCCCGGCCGAGCGGGCCGAGTGCCGCCGGCTCGTGGAGGAGATTGGACGGTGCCGCGACCGGGGAAAGCACCTGCACGGCATCGTCCAGGCGGCTGCGGCCCTGGCGGCGGGGCACCAGTTCGCTCAATCGCGGGAGGTAGCGCTCCAGGCGATGCGGGACTGCAGCGACCCCCACCTCATCGCCCGATTCCGGAAGCTCCTGGGGGCCCTTCCCCACCCGTTGGGCCGGCTCCTTTATGGATTCGATTCCGCCCTCGAAGTGGACCAGTTCCTGCGGTGCAGGTCCGGCTCCACGGCCGAGATGGTCCTCGACGAGAGCCATGCCATGGGAGGGGGATTCGCGCGGATCTGTTTTCCCGCGAAGGGGTCGACTGTCATGCTCCTGGATGCGCCGCCCGACTGGACGGATTACAAGGAGATCGGTTTCTACGGCCGCCTCGCGTCCGGACCCCGCGCCGGCTTCCAGATCGCGATCGGCGACCTCCAAAGCTCGTGGACCTGCGAGATGAAGATCCTCGATCCCTATTGGAACTCGAGCCGCTTCCCGCTGGATCGCTTCGAAAAACAGGGGGCGCCCGACTGGGCGGCGGTGACGTGCTTCGGGATCTCCTCGCTCTCCGACGAGCCCGTGGAGCTGTGGCTGGACGAGGTCCGGCTCAAGCCCAAGGCCTGGTGAACCCGGCCCCGGCCGCTCTTTCTTCCCCCATCATGCCCTTCGCCTCTTTCGCCCCCGGCAGCCCGCTTCCCCTGCCCCGACGCTATACTCCCCTTGAGAATACTCATGGACATGCGCGACCCGGAATCCGAAACCGCGTCGATCGACGACCGCCTCGTCGGCCAGATCGCCGTCGAGATGAAGCTCCTGGGCGAGGCGCAGCTCGCGGAGTGCATCCGAGACCAGGCGCGCGAACGGGAGGGGGGCCGCCCCATCCTCCTGGGCCAGCTCCTTGTCGATCGCGGGCTCGTCAAGATGGAGGACCTCATCCGCCTGCTCCACGAGCAGTCGCGCCGCACGCAGGGGGCCCCCCGCATCCCCCGCTACGAGGCGATGGACCGGCTGGGCGAGGGCAGCACGGCCATCGTCTTCCGCGCGTGGGACAGTGAGCTCAAGCGCCCGGTCGCGCTCAAGGTCCTCCGCCAGATCGTCGCCGCCCCCGAGCGGGCGCGCGCCCGGTTCCGGCGCGAGGCCGAAACGACGGCCGGGCTGGCCCATCCCCACGTCGCCGCCGTCTACGACGCGGGAGAAGCCGACGGGCAGCTCTACATCGTCATGGAGCTGGTCGAGGGATGCCCGCTCGCCGACCGCCTCAAGGCCGGGAAACAGGACGCCCGCGAGATGGCCATCCTCCTCGAGAAGGCGGCGCGCGGCGTGGCGGCCGCCCACGAGAAGGGCGTCGTCCACCGCGACCTCAAGCCGGCGAACATCCTCCTGGGGCCCGGGGGCGATCCCAAGGTGGTGGATTTCGGCCTCGCCCACCTCATGGACACCGGCGCCGGACTCACGCTGACCGGCGCCATGCTTGGGACGCCGCTCTACATGTCTCCCGAGCAGGCCGCGGGCCGGACGAAGGATCTTGGCCCCGCGACGGATGTCTACGCGCTCGGCGTCATCCTCTACGAGGCGCTGACCGGGCAGCCGCCCCACGTCGCCGAGGATGTCGCGGGCATCTACGCGAAGATCCTCCGCGAGAAGCCCGTCCCGCCCTGCCGCATCGACCCTTCGATCCCGCCGGACCTGGAGGCGGTGGCCCTCAAAGCGATGTCCAAGAGCCCCGCGGCGCGATACGCCACCGCGCGCGAGCTGGCCGACGACCTGGCCCGCTGGCTCCGCGGCGAGCCCGTCCAGGCCCGGCCCCGCCGGTGGAACCCCATGCCCGTGCTCGCCGTCGCGGGACTCCTGGTCGCGGCCGTCGTCGGCGTGGCGTTCCTGGGAAACCCGGCGCCGGCACCGCCCCCCGCGATGCCGCCGGTCCCGGGCGTCCCCGCGGAGCCGCACGACCCGAGCCTCGTGGGCCACTGGACGTTTGACCACGGCGCGGGGACGGTGGCGACCGACTCCTCGGGCCGCGGTCACCATGGGAAGCTGCACGGCCTTCCGGAGTGGACCCAGGGACGGATCGGGGGCGCCCTCCGGTTCCACGGTGGGGATGACCACGTCGAACTCCCCAATTCAGAGCTGCTCGACCACGTCCAGGAGGGGAACTACACCCTCTCCGCCTGGTTCAAGCCCGAAGGAGTCCCCACGGGGACGCAGCCCGCGAACGACTCTTCGTATGGGGTCCTCATCAAGAACGGGCAGCACACGGGACTGAACTACGAGTCGAGCCAGATGTTCACCATGCCCCACTTCGTAGACAGGGTGTTCAGCGGCGCCTCGTCCCGGAACACGCTGTGCCCGCCGGGGGTCTTCTATCACGTGGCCGCGACGGTGGACTGGAAAGAGGGGCGTGTCCGGATCTTCGTCGACGGGGAGGAGGCTGGGAGCACCGGGTGGTCCCCCGGCGGGAAGCCATGGCCTTACGCGGATAACCGGTGGCGGGTCGGCATCGGCATGCCCGGGACCGCCCAATACGAATGGTCGGCCAAGGGCGTGATCGACGACGTCCGCATCCACAACCGGGCGCTGCCGGCGATCGAGGTGAAGGCCCTCTACGAGAAGGGCGCGGTCCGACGCGCCCGGTGAGGGGCCGGCGATGTCACCCTACCGCGGCCCGCGGGCCCGGCGCAGAAAGCGCTCCACGTTCGTACGCTGCGGCCATTCGGGAGGGGCGAGACGGAGCGCCGCCTCGTAGTCGGCCGCGGCGCCGGCGGCGTCCCCGAGGGACTCCCTCGCGAGCCCCCGCACGGCGCGCGGCTCGGGGAGACCGGGGGAGAGACGGATCGCCTCGCTGCAGTCGGCCGCGGCCCCCTCCCGGTCGTTCCGCAGGAGCTTGAGGCGGCCCCGATTGCTCCACGCCTGGGCCAGCCCCGGGGAGATCGAGATGGCCCTGTCGCAGTCGGCGAAGGCGCCTTGTACATCCTCCTTCTGTTCGCGTAGATTGCCCCGGTTCATCAGGGCATCCGCGTTTCCGGGATTGATCCGAAGCGCGGCATCCAAGTCGGCGAAGGCGCCCGCGAGATCGCCCTGAAGCTGCCGCGCGAGCCCGCGGTTGGTGTAGGCCACGGTGTGCCCGGGATCGAGCCGGATCGCGTGGCTCCAGAGCGTGATCGAATCGTGCCACCGCGTGACTTGCCAGGCGGTCAGCCCGCCGAGGAGGAGCAGGGCCGCCGCCGCGACGCCTCCCCGCCATCGGGACATCGCGGCCTGGCCCAGCGCCGCCGCCACAAGCGCCGCGAACGGGATGCAGGAAAGGTAGCTGTAACGATCGGCCACGATCTGCTGGCCCGTGACCACGAAGCCGAGCACCGGCGCCACGAGCGCCGCGTAGCAGAACGCCGCCACCGCCCACCCCGGCCGCCGACGCGCCAGCAGCATCAGGATCACGCCCGCGACGACGCAGAGCAGCAGGCAGACCACGTACTTCGCCGCCGAGGGGTCCATCCTGCTCTCGAGCAGGTAGAGCGGCGAGAGGTCCAGCGGCAGCAGCGTCTTCCACACGTAGAAGCACAACCCGTACGCCCCCTGCATGACGCGCGCCGCGACGTCGTAGCCCTCCGCCCTCTGAAGCGCCTGGATCTGCCCCATCGCACGGAGCATGACCGCCGCGTCCGCCGCCGCGATCAGCGCGAAGAGCCCCTTCTCGAGCAGCACCCGACGCCGCAGCCCCGCCCGCCAGCGTCCCAGCGGCCAGACGTCGAGCGCCAGGAGCGCCGCCGGCAGCATGATCCCGAGCGCCTTCGAGAGGAGCGAGCCGGCGAAGCACGCCGCCGAGAGCGCCAGCCAGCGGCCCCTCGGCCCGCCGCGATCCTCCTCCGTGTGCATCCTCAGATAAGCGAGGATCGCGAGCAGGAAGAAGAGTCCCGCCAGGACGTCGCGCCGCTCCGTGATCCAGGTCACCGACTCGACGCGCAGCGGGTGGACGGCATGGAAGAGCGCCCCGAGGGCCGCCGCCCAGCGGCCCTTCTTCTCGTCGAGGCCCGGGGCGATGCGGGGGAGGAGCCGGTGGATGAGGAGATAGAGCAGAGCGGCGTTCGCCGCGTGGAGGAGCAGGCTCGTGAGGTGATAGCCCTTGGGGTTCATTCCCCAGATCGCGTGGTCGAGCCCCAGCGTGAGCCAGGTCAGCGGCTGGTAGTGCCCCATGTGGAAGGTGCTGAACATCCAGACGAGATGGGACGGGGAGAGCCCGCGGTAGTGCGGATTGTCGAGGAAGTTGGCGCCGTCATCCCAGTTGACGAACCCGTTCCAGAGGCCCGGGAGGAAGGCGAGAAAGGTCGCCGCCACGACGAGGCCCGGCGGCCCGAGGCGCGAGAGTTTCGCGGGGCGCGGGACGGTGTCCATGGGGGAAGGGCCGCAGTATATCAGATCGGGCGCCCTTGCCCAATTCCCCCGAGGAAGGTCTTATATACGGCCATGACGGGGGACGAACGCATCCTGAGCGTGGTGATCCCCTGCTACAACGAGCGGGCGACGATACGGGAGATCCTGGGCCGCGTGTCGGCGCAGCGGATCGTGGGCGAGGTCATCGTGGTGGACGACGGCTCCACCGACGGATCGCGGCCCCTCCTCGGGGAGATCCAGGCCTCCTGGCCGGCCACCGCGCCTCCCCTGCGCGTCCTCCTCCAGACCGCGAACCGGGGCAAGGCCGCCGCCCTCCGCGAGGGCTTCCGCCGCGCGCGCGGCCCGCTCACCCTCGTCCAGGACGCCGACCTCGAATACGACCCGTCGGACTACCCGAGACTCGCCAGGCCGGTGCTGGACGGCGAGGCGGACGTGGTCTACGGCTCGCGGTTCGCCGTCTTTCCTCGCCCAATCCCGGAGTTCTGGCACTTCTTCGGAAACCGGCTCCTCACGATGCTCTCGAACCTGATGACCGGCCTGGACCTCACGGACATGGAGACCTGCTACAAGCTCTTCAGGACGGAACTCCTCCGGGACATCCCACTCCGGAGCGAAGGGTTCGGCTTCGAGCCCGAGATCACGGCCAAGATCGCCCGGCGGCGCTGCCGCATCCGCGAGGTCCCCCTCTCCTACCGCGGACGCAGCCGCTCCGAGGGCAAGAAGATCGGCTGGAGGGACGGCATCCAGGCGGCCTGGCTCATCCTCGAGCACGCCCTGGTGGATGACCCGCGCTGACCCCTTGCGGCCGTATGAATCCGGACCCGGGGTGCGTCCATCCAGATTTCCCGGGTGGCTCCGCAGACGGGCAACCCGGGGAATCCATGCAAGCGAACAACGAAGGGCCGGGCGGCTTCACCGGGTGCCGGCCGGGTGGAGGACCCATTTCGTGATGCGGTAGCTGCACTTGTAGCTGCCCAGGAAGAGCGCCTTGCCGTCTCGGGCGGCCCAGGCCGCTCTCAGCGAGACCCGCGGGTAGTCGGCCTTCCAGTCCAGCACCGTTTTGCCGTCCACCGTCACGGTCACGCGGTCCTTCCGGACGGAGCACACGATGGTGCTGGGCTTGTCGGCGGCGAGGACCGCGCCTTCCCGCGTCGTCTCGTTCCCGCCGTAGGGCTTGCCGTCGATCGCCTCCACGCCGCTCTTGGTCCCGGCCCAGCCGTCCAGGCCGACCATGAAGGGCTGCCCGCCGCCGACGAGCCCGATCACGAGCGCCTCCGCCTTCCCCTTGTCCGCCCGCTCGGCCACCACCTCCACGTCGTACTCCTCCGGCACGGCGACGCCCGCCTGGAGCCGCGCGAATTCCGACGGAGGCGAGACGAGCGTGTTGCCGTCCTTGCGCCAGGTCCCGAGAATCGCGTCCTTCGCGGGATCCACCTTTTCCAGGAGATCGACCGCCGTCCCGCGGGGCGCGGCCGCCGGGGCGGGCGCGGGGGCCGGGCCGGGTCGCGCGGCCGGCGCCGG
>JAHFOZ010000423.1:3809-4695 GCA_023261405.1 Planctomycetota bacterium | reverse complement strand
AAATCGGAGATCGGGAGGAGCCTCTCGGACTACTACCGCTGCCCGTTCGTCACGTTCGCCTCCGACTGGCCGGTCCCGCTGGAACTCCTGGAGAAGTTCACGGTCGAGGCCTACAAGACCCACTCCTTCGTGCCGCTGGCGAAGGCGGGGAACCGGGTCACCGTCATCATGGCGAACCCCAAGAACCTGATGCTCCGCGACGACATCTCGCGGCGCCTGATGATGGACATCATCGTGAACGTGGCGATCAAGGAGGATGTCTCCGACTTCATCGACTACTTCCTCGGCGGCTCGAAGCCGGCGGCCAACGTCGCCTTCACCGACATCCTCAACCAGATGGAGAAGCAGGAGTCGGAGATCGCGCTGAAGACGAAGGAGGGCGACAAGGGCGCCGGAGACGTCGAGCTCAAGGAAGACGATGAGGGCATGGTCAAGCTCGTCAACCAGATCATCGTGCAGGCCAACGAGAAGGGGGCGAGCGACATCCACGTGGAGCCCTACCTGGACGGCGACGTCGTGATCCGGACCCGCATCGACGGCGTCTGCACCGAGCACACCACCCTCCCGAAGAAGTACAGCCGGAACGTCGTGGCCCGCATCAAGATCATGGCGAACCTGGACATCGCCGAGCGCCGCTTCCCCCAGGACGGCAAGATCCGGTTCAAGAACTTCAATCCGCTGGACATCGAGCTCCGCGTGGCCACCATCCCCACGACGGGGGGCCTCGAGGACGCGGTGCTGCGCATCCTGGCCGCGTCCAAGCCCATCCCGCTCGAGAAGCTGGGGATGGAGAAGGACAACTACGGCTGGTTCCAGCAGGTGATCCAGGAGCCGTACGGGATCATCCTCTGCGTGGGCCCCACGGGCTCGGGCAAGACCACCACGC
>JAHFOZ010000423.1:0-3799 GCA_023261405.1 Planctomycetota bacterium | reverse complement strand
GCACTCCGCGCTCGGCCACCTGAACAAGCCGGACGTCAAGATCTGGACGGCCGAGGACCCGGTGGAGATCACCCAGCAGGGCCTCCGCCAGGTGAACGTGCAGCCCAAGATCGGCTTCACGTTCGAGAAGGCGCTGCGCTCTTTCCTCCGCCTCGACCCGGACATCATCATGATCGGCGAGATGCGCGACCTGGAGACCGCGAGTTCCGCCATCGAGGCGTCGCTCACGGGGCACCTGGTCTTCTCCACGCTCCACACGAACAACGCGCCGGAGACCCTGACCCGCCTCCTCGACATGGGCCTGGACCCCTACACGTTCGGCGACTCGCTCCTCATGGTGCTCGCCCAGCGCCTCATCCGCACGCTCTGCAAGGACTGCAAGGAGAAGTACTCCCCCGGCGAGGAGGAATGGGACCGGCTGCGACGGGAGTTCGCCGACGACGCGCTGTGGGAGAAGCAGGCCTTCGACCGCACCAAGGTGGAGCTCTGCCGTCCCAAGGGCTGCGACCGGTGCAACAAGACCGGCTACCGCGGGCGCGCCGGCATCCACGAGATGCTCGTGGTGGACGACGAGATCCGCCAGATGATCTACCAGAAGATGCTCTCGTCGAAGATCCGCGCGAAGGGCATCGCCAACGGGATGGTCATGCTCAAACAGGACGGCATCCGCAAGATCATCAAGGGCGTCAGCGACCTGACCGAGGTGCGCTCGGTCTGCATCAAGTAGGGGGCGGGGGCGCGGTCACTCGATCAGGAACTTCCGGAAGAAGAGCGCCGTCGCCGCGGAGAGGAAGTCGCGGTTCTCTTTGCGCGCGAAGCCGTGGCCCTCGTTCGCGGCGTACACGGTCCACACCTCGCGCCCCTGCGCCCGGACGCGGGCGGCCATCTGCTCGGCCTCGAAGAAGGGGACGCGCGGGTCGTTCCTCCCGTGGGCCACGAGGAGCGCGGAGCGGATCCGGTCGGCATGGTTGGCGGGGGAGATCCGCTCGAAGAAGGCGCGCATCCCGGGCTTCCGCTCGTCGCCGTACTCGACGCGCCGCAGGTCCACGCGGTAGCCGCTCGTCTTCTCCAGGAACGTGACGAAGTTCCCGATCCCCACGATGTCCACGCCCGCCCGGATGCGGTCGCCGAAATGCACGAGCGAGGCGAGCACCATGTAGCCGCCGTAGCTCCCGCCGTGCACCGCCACGCGCGAGGCGTCGAGGCCGGGCTGCCTCCCGATCCAGTCGAGAAGCGCCCCGATGTCCTTCACGGCGTCCTCGCGTTTCTCCGCGTTGTCGAGCGCCACGTAGGTCTTGCCGTAGCCCGTGGAGCCGCGCACGTTGGGGACGATCACGCAGAGCCCCAGCTCGTTCACCCAGTGCTGGATCGACGGCGAGAACGAGGGCCGCGACTGGCTCTCCGGCCCGCCGTGGATGGAGATCACCACCGGGGCCTTCGCCGCCCCCCGCGGCCGGTAGATCCAGGCAGGGACCTTGAGACCGTCGAAGGAGGGGAACGTGATCCGCTCCGGCGTCACGAAGGCGTCGGCGGGCAGGCCGCCGGTCTCGCTGTAGGTCCAGCGCACGAGCTTCCGATCCTCCACCTCGAAGCTCCACGCGTCGGCCGGGCCGTCCGCCCTCTGGAGGGTGAAGGCGAGTCGCTTCCCGTCAGGGGAGAATGTGAGACCCGAGACGATGCCCGGCGGGAGGGCCACCTCGTCGCCCACGAAGAGGGCGGACGCGCCGTCCACGTTGAGCGCGTAGGCGAGCCGGCTGCCGTGGACCTCGATGTCCTCGAGGTCCCAGTCCCCGCGCGCGACGCTGCCGCGGAGGAGGGGGACGGCGCTTTTCTTCGTCGCGAGGTCCAGGAAGTGGAGTCGCTTGAACTCGCTCCCCGCATCGCTCGCCACGAAGGCCCGGCGGCCGTCCTGGTCGAAGCGCAGCGAGGAGTGGGCGGCCCGGACCGAGAGGTCCTCCAGCAGGGGCTCGCTCTTCCGGGTCGCGAGGTCGAGGACGTGGGGATGGGTTTCGTTCACCGAGACCACGCGGAGGAGGAGGAGCTTCGAGTCGTCGGGGGACCAGTCGGTGGCGTGCCAGGACTCGCCCTTGGTCTCGAGGAGGGTCTCCAGGGAGCCGGTCTTCACGTCGAGGAGGCAGAGGTCCATGTCGCGGCCGTTCCGCCGGTTGGTGGAGACCACGAGCCGGTCTCCCTTGCGGCTTAGCGGGCCCATCGTGTGGCGGGACTTGCCGTCGGTGAGAAGGTCGGTCTTCCCGGTCTTCGGGTCGAGACGGTGGACCTGCCAGTTCTCGTCGCCCCCGCGGGCCTGGGAGTAGAGGATCGCGCCGGTGGCGGGGATGAAGTGGGCGTTCGAGACCGGTTCGGAGCCAAACGTGAGCTGCTCGCGGCGGCCGCCGGGAAAGGGGACCCGGTGGATCTGCGGGAGCTCGCCGAAGCGCGTCGAGATCAGCATCGATCCGTCGGGGCCCCAGTCCTCAAACGTGGCCCCGCGCATGGACTGGTAGCGGGCGAGCCCTTCGATGATCTCCCGGGGGATGGGGGGGACGCCCTCGATGGCGATGGCGGGGGGCCCCTCTGCACGGGCCGCGGCGGGGGTCGGGGCCGTGCCGCAGCCCAGGGCCGCGAGGGCGAGGAGCGCGGCGGCGCTTCGTGCTGAGTCGCAGAAATTCGGAACCCGTTGTGCGCCCTGCGGCCAACGGGTCACGATCCTGCGCGCCGAAGTACTTCGCATGTCGGGGGATTGTAGCAAAGCGGTCTTTCGCGGGATAGAATCACCCTTGCCGCGCATGAAACTCGACCGGCCGTTCCCGCTCCGGTGGGTCCCCCGGGGACTCGACTTCGACGACTGGTCGCAGCTCGAACCCCTCTTCGACTCCCTCGAGAAGGACGCCTCCACGAGGGACCTCCCCGCGTGGCTCGCGAAGTGGAGCGAGCTGGAGTGCGCCTTCAACGAGGAGTCGAGCCGCCGCTACGTCGCGATGACCTGCGACACGGCGAGCCGGGAGAAGGAGAAGAGGTACCTCCACCTCGAGACGGTGGTCTCCCCCCTCGCCAAGCCGCGCTGGCAGGCGCTCAAGAAGCTCTACCTGGATCATCCGCGCCGGAAGCGGCTGCCCGGGACGGTCTACGGCGTGATGGATCGCTTTCTGCGGAACGAGTTCGAGCTCTACCGCGAGGCGAACATCCCCCTCGAGGCGCGGGACACCGGACTTCGCCAGCGGTACCAGAAGATCGCCGGCGCGATGACGGCGAACTTCGACGGGAAGGAGCAGACCCTCCAGCAGATCGGGAAGGTGCTCGAGGAGACGGACCGGGCGCGCCGGCAGGAGGCGTGGGAGCTCATCGCCCGGCGCCGCCTGAGGGACCGGGAGCGCATCGAGGAGCTCTACGACGCGATGGTGAAGCTGCGGACCGAGATGGCCCGCAACGCGGGATTCAAGGACTATCGCGAATACTCCTTCCGGGCCAAGGGGCGCTTCGACTACACGCCACGGCACTGCTTCGACTTCCACCGCGCCAACGAGGAGATCGTGGTGCCCGCGCTCCGGAAGCGGCACGAGCGGCGCAAGAGGCTGCTCGGCGTCGCGACCTTGCGCCCCTGGGATCTGGCCGTGGATCCGGAGGGCCGGCCGCCGCTCCGGCCCTTTGCCACGATCGCGGAGCTCGTGGACGGGTGCGCCCGCGTCTTCCGGAAGGTCCATCCCGATTTCGGAAGGATGTTCGAGATCATCCGGAAGCGGAAGTACCTGGACCTCGACAGCCGCAAGGGGAAGGCGCCGGGCGGGTACCAGACGGTCTT
>JAHFOZ010000422.1 GCA_023261405.1 Planctomycetota bacterium | reverse complement strand
CCGGGCGGGCATGGTGGATCCAGCGCTCCCCGTGGCGGCGCGCCCCCAGGCTCCCCGCGTTCGGCGTGTCGAGTACGAGTAGACCGCCCGGCCGGAGCGCCCCCACCCAGGACCGCAGCGCCCGCGCGGGCTCGGGGAGATGCTCGAAGACCTGGTAGGAACAGACGGCGTCGTACCCCGCCGGCCCGGAAATGTCCTCCCCGGGCTTGAGGAAGACAACCCGGTCCCGGACCTCGGGAAGCACATGCTCGCGCGCGCTCCCCTCGAGCTCGACCCCGCGCGCATCCCAGCCCCGGCGCGCCGCCTCCCGCAGGAAGTAGCCCCGGCCGCATCCGACTTCCAGCAGCCGCCCCTTCGCCGGCGCGAAGCGCTCGATCCTCCGGACCTTCGCCGCCAGGTTGTCGATCTCCCCCGGCCCCGGCTCGAAACGCTTCTCGTGGTGGTCGTAGTGGGCGTAGATCTTCCCGAGCTCCGCCGCGTCGAACCAGGGGTTCTTCACGCAGCTCCCGCAGCCCAGGCAGGTGGAGACCTGCAGGGTGCGATCGCCGGCGTGAACGGAGAAGCGGGAAACCAGCGACCCGCCGCAGGCGGGACAGCGCTCCACCGGGATCACGGCGCGGACGCGAGGCAGACGACCGTCCCCTTCGTCGTCGCCAGGAAGAGGCGGCCCGGGAGGGCGATGAGCCCGTCGGGCACCGGCGGGGCATCGAGCGGCTGGATGCGGTCGCCCACGCGCAGCTCGCCCGCCGCGTTCGCGGCCACCGTCACGCCGCCGACCAGGATGAGCGCCAGGTCTTTCGCCAGCCCCTTGCGGATCCCCGCGGTGTCGAAGGCCGCCGGCGGCTTGGGCGTCACCATCTTGGTCTGGCGGATGCCGTAGCCCCAGAGGCCGCGCGGGACCTTGAGGCCGCCCGCCAGGTACTCCACGCTCTCGAGCGCCATCCCCCCCTTCCCCGTCGCGGCGTCGAAGACCCAGCGCGACATCGCCACCCGGTCGCCGTCCCGCACGAGCAGGTCCACCGGCTCGAAGTCGAGGCCGATCTTCGCCTTGGTCACGATCGTCCCGCCGTACCACTTGGTGATCTCGTCGAGGTCGTCCACCGCCTGCTCCCAGGCCAGCTCGCCCGTCCTCGGCCGGAAGGCGAGGATCCGCACGCCGCCGTCGCACGAGGGATGGCGCCCGGCCGCCGCGTACGCGAGACCGCGGTCGACGAGCACGCTCGCCACCACCGGCCAGGGGGACTCGATCTGTCCGTAGGCGGGGATGCGCGCCTCCCGCGGCGCCGCGCGCAGGCGCCACGCCAGCACGCCATCCTCGGCGCGCACGGCGTAGATCCACCCGTCGTGGCATCCGAAGAGGGCGAGCCCCTCGTGGATCGTGGGCGGGCCGTCCACCCGGCCGCCCGCCGCGAAACTCCAGAGCACTTTCCCGGTCGCCGCGTCGAGGGCGAAGACCCGGTTCAGGTCGGGCGCGGCCGTGAAGACCCTCCCTCCCGACGCCGTGAGCGGCGTGAGCGGGCCTCGCACGAAGGGGTTCGAGGCCCATTCGGCGGCCAGCGGGCCCTCCGCGGGCGCCGCGACCGTCGTCTCCCAGAGCTTCCGGAGGGGGCCCTCCCCGATCTTCGCGGACGTGCCCGCGCTGCGGTGGACGTCGCCGCGGTAGGTGGGCCAGTCCGCCTCCGGCTTGAGGAGCGCGACCGGCGGCTCCACGCGAGCCGCGCCCTCCACGCGCCTCGGCCCGGCGGCGATCTCCGGCGCCGTCCCCGAGGCCAGGCCCATGTAGCCCCGCAGCATCGGATAGCACTCGCACTGCACGGGGAACGTGTAGAGCAGCCCGTTCGCCGGGATGAAGGGCAGGCGGCAGGCGCTCTTGAACATCCGGGAGCGGCTCTGCGCGCCCGTCGCCAGGTCCGTGAACTCGCACTCCGGCGCCATGAAGAAGCGCTCCGAGGCCACCGGTGCGGCGCAGTGCTTGCCGCGGCTCTTCCACTCCTTCCGCTCCGAGCCGCTCTTCGGGTCCAGGCCCAGGAGGCGGTCCTTCTCCGCCTGGATCCAGAGTAGCCCCTGCGCGAAGTAGGCGCGCGCCTCGCGGTAGTGGCTCATGTCCGGCTTGTAGTCGCGCGTCCAGACCACCTCGCCCAGCTTCGTGTCGTACACCCGGATGCCCGAGCCCAGCGCGTCGTCCCGGAGCGTGGACTTCTCGAGCACGAGGATCCCCCCCTGGTAGGAGCAGCTCAGGACCCGGGGCGCCTCGGGCTCCTCGGCTCGCCAGAGCTCCTTCCCCGACGCGCGATCCAGGGCCACCACGTGCGTGAGGGTCACCGCGAAGACCGCGCCGTCGCCCGTGACGAGCCGCCGGGCCTGGACGGAGATTTCCCAGAGCGGCCTGCGCGTCGCGAGGTCCCAGGCCCTCACGGCCTTCGCATCCGCCACGAGGACGACGCCGCCGTCCACGAGGATCTCACGGGCCGCCTTCGCCTCGCCGAGGGTGGCGACGGTCTCCCCCGTCCGCCCGTCGAGCGCCAGGATCTTCTCCTCGGTGGCGACCAGGAGCAGCTCCCCCGCGGCCACGGGTCGCACCCGGCACAGGCGGCCCCCGATCCGGGGCTTGGGGTTCTGGGGCGCGTCGTCCGGGACCGGCAACCCGGTGTCCCCGTACGAGCTTGCCTTGAAGGGGCGGCTCCAGAGGAGCGCACCGTTGTGGGCGTCGCGCGCCACCAGGAGCTCGTCGAAGACATAGAAATTCCGCCCGTTCGCGGAGACGAGGATGTGGTCGTAGTACCACTTCTTCCCGCCGGCGTCCTGCGCGGGACCCGCCACCCAGCGGAGCTCCGACGGGGCCGCCACCGCCCGGTCGTGCGAGACCATGTTGCCGTCCGCCCCGTGGCGCCAGTGGGTCCACTCGTCGTGCCCCGCCGCAGGCGGCTTGAGGAGCCTCTCCCACCCGCCATTCTTCCGGATCCACGCCGCGCCGCGGGGCGCGAGGACGCGGAGCAGTTCGGCTTCCGGGACGGCCCGCGAATCGGCCGCCACCAGGAGGTTGACGAGGTTCTCCGGGTACGGCAGCGTGGAGGCCTTCCAGGGATCGACGAGGACCTGCCCCGCCGACTTGACCCTCCCGCGCGCGGCGAGAGCCTTCGCCTCGTCCGCCTCGAGGACGTGGACGATCCACGGGCCCTTGACCGCCAGGCGGCCGGCCAGCGAGGTGTACTCCACGCCGAGAAATACGGCGATCCCACCGGGTTCCGACACCGAGAGGAGGACCTCGTCACCGCCCTGCTCCTGCGCCATGGCCGGGCCGATCAGGAGGATCGCGGCGAGCAGGGCGAGTCTCGTCGATGCAGTCATCGTTCTGCCCTATAGTACACCGCGCCGGCGATCGCCGGGTCCATCGGTCGCTCGACAGCCCTTGCGCTCCGCGCTATCTTGGCGGCATGAAAACCGCCGCTCTTGCGCTCCTTATCGCCTCCCTCGGGGCCTGCGCGTCCGCCCCTGCGGACCCCGACGCCGGGTTCCGCAGCCTCTTCGACGGGAAGACCCTCGACGGCTGGAAGGCCCCGGACATGAGCTACTTCTCCGTGCAGGACGGCGCCATCACCGGGGAGGTCACGCCGGATCATCGCCCTCCGCGGAACCAGTTCATCGTCTGGCAGGGCGGCACGGTCCGCGACTTCGACCTGCGCTTCAAGTTCCGCATCTTCGGCGCGAAGGCCAACTCCGGGATGCAGTTCCGCAGCTCGGTGCGCGAGCACGGCCTTGTCTGGGGTTACCAGGCGGACATCGCACTCGCCGGCCCCTACCTCGGCGGGATCTGGGACGAATACGGCTCGCGGAGTTCGCTCGCCGCCCGCGGCGAGAGCAACACGATCGATGAGGCCGGAAAGAAGACCGTCACGCGTTTCGCGGACGCGGCGGAACCCGTGAAAGACATCAAGCTCCAGGAGTGGAACGACTACCGCATCGTGGCCCACGGCCCGCGCGTCCTGCTCGAGATCAACGGGAAGAAGACCGCCGAGCTCGTCGACCGCGAAAAGGACAAGGCGCTCTCCGGGGGCGTGCTGGCCATGCCGGTCATTCCCGAGCCGATGAAGGTGCAGTACAAGGACATCCGGCTGAAGGTGCTGTACTAGGGCCCGCACTTCTCGAGGAACGCGGCTCGAAGCAGGCCCTCCCTCCACCCCGTGAGCGCCGCCGCCGCGGCCTCCCCGGTCCCCTTCTCCGTCAGCGCCAGCGTCATCTCCTTCACCACCCGCTCCGGGAAGACCAGCTCCGGGGCCAGGCCCAGGCTGGCGCAGACGTCGGCCACCGCCTTGCGCACCCGGCCGCCGGCGAGGATGCGCCCGACCGTGTTGTAGGGCGGCGGCTCCATCGGGACGAAGCCCTCCGCTGTTGCGGCGGCGCTCGCGCGCATGAGCTTCCCGGTGAAGGAGTCCCCGCCCTTCTTCACCCAGGCGAAGGGGACACCCTTGACCTTCGCCAGTTCCGCGCCCGACTCCGGGAGCATCCGCGCGATCGTGAGCAGCACGGGCGGGTACGGGGCCTCGGCCTTCTCCGTCGGCGGGAGCCCGTTGTGCCAGTCGATGAGGAAGCGGAGCGCCGCCTGCCCGGAGGCGTCAAGTTGCCAGGCATTCCGGTAGTCGTCGAGGGTAAGGGGCTTGGGCGGCTCGGAGGTCACGGTCTCGACGGAAACCGGGTGGACGAGCCCC
>JAHFOZ010000421.1:1381-4731 GCA_023261405.1 Planctomycetota bacterium | reverse complement strand
CACCTTGAAGAAGAAGGAGCTGTGGCGCTTCCAGGGCACCCCCTCCGGCGCCACGGCCTCGCCGCGCGCGATGGGGAGCGTCTTCACGTTCTACCGCGAGGGCCGGGTGATGCTCCTGGACCTCGAGACCGGCACGCGGATCTGGGACATCCGTACCAGCCCGAACCCCATCAGCGCGATCCGCTCGATCTCGCAGGTGGGCGACGCCGGCATACTCCTCACGAAGCTTGCGGGGACCGACCTCGTCCGCGAGCGCCGGCTGCCCTCCGGGGCGCTCCTCTTCACCCCCAGCGGGACGCCCCTCCGGCACGCGACGGGGGAGGAGAACTGGTCGCTGCCCGCCTTCGCCGGCGACGCGGTTTACACGCTGGGCTCGTCAGGGACCCTGATGGCGGTCAAGGCCTCGGACAAGAGCCAGATCTTCTCCAATCGCCTTCACAACACGCCGCTGCCCGTCCTCGCCGCCCCCATCGTCACCCCGGAGCGGATCGCGGTGCACATCAACCAGGAAACGCACGTGTTCGGGCCCGACGGGAAGACCCGCCAGTACCAGCTCAAACATTCGGTCTTCCGCGCGGAGGGCGCCGGGGATCTCACGCCCGCCGGCCTCCTCACGGCCACGTCCGGCGGACTCGTCCAGTCAGACTTTGCCAGCGGCAAGCTGCTCTGGAAGTGGGACACCCGGGGCCTCGCCGGTTATGGCCTGTCGCCGACCCATGCGTGGGCCATCACCGTGGATGGCCTCATCGGGGTGGACCTGAAGGACGGGAGCCCGGGGATTCCTCTGGCCATCCCTCGAAACAGCTCCCAGGTTGCGGTGGACGGGAAACGCCTGGTGGTCGCCCAGGGCCCTTTCGCGGTGGGACTGGCCACGCCCGAGACGGAGTTCCAGCAGCTGTTCAAGACCAAGGTCACGGATACGAAGATCTCCTATCGCTTCAAGGGCTTCCTGGCCGCGACGGGAGGCCTGGTGCTCTTCAGCCACGCCGAAGGAGGAATCGTCTGCATCTCCGCGGCGGACGGCAAGGTCCTCTGGACGTTCCCGGCTCCCAAGTTCACCTCGCCCCTCCTCGTGAGCGGCGACCGCGTGTGGTTCGCGGCGGAGGGCATCGGCCTCCGCGCCCTCGCGCTCAAGGACGGCGCCCCGGCCTGGGCGTTCGAAGCGGGCGACGCGCAGAACTTCACCCCCTTCCTCCACGAGGGCAAGCCCGCCTTCTGGTCGGTCGAAGGCTGGATGCTCAAGCCGGAATGAAGGCAGGTCCGATCCCGCGCGGATCCCCCTTCAGGCTCCTGGCGGGCGGCGTCGCGGCCGGCGGCCTGGCGCTCGTGCCTGCCTCTTTCCTGCTGGGGTTCCCGCTCCTCCTCCTGCCGCTTTCCGCCGGACTGCTCGCGGCGCTGGCGTTCGGAGGGCTGGCGGTCAGCGGCTCGCCCTTCCGGTTCAGGCGGGGGGCTTGACGATCCGGACCGACGCCGCGCGGAGGACGTAGCCGTCGATCATCCAGCCGCGTCGGACCTCCTCGAGCGTCGTGCCGCCGGAGTCCACCGCCACCGCGTCGTGGAACTGCGGGTCGAAGGGCTTG
Source organism: Planctomycetota bacterium (assembly GCA_023261405.1). Classification (GTDB taxonomy): domain Bacteria; phylum Planctomycetota; class MHYJ01; order MHYJ01; family JACPRB01; genus JACQFK01. The sequence goes on along the minus strand of JAHFOZ010000421.1, from coordinate 3,151 downwards.
CCTGCCGTGTCGATGGGCGTCACGCCCGCCTTGGCGAGGACGCGCACGAACTCCTTCTCCACGAGCCGCAGCGCCTCCACCAGCTTCGGGTCCTCGAATTTCGCCAGCGAGAGGCCGTCCAGCGCCGGCAGGAGGTCCAGCATGAACCCCTCGAGCGCCTCCTTGCGCCAGAGCTGCCGGTCGCGCTTCACGCGGTCCTGGTAGTTGATGAAGTCCGCCTTCGCGCGGCGCGCGAGGTCGAGGTACTCCCCCGCCTTCGACGCCTCCGCCTGGACCCGCTCCAGGAGCGCGCCCAGGTCCTCGGGGCCCGTGACCTTCTTCTCGTCGCTCATGATCCGAACACCTTCTCCCACCAGTTCTTCTTCCCCAGGTTCTCCAGCTCGATCTTCGCGAACTCCTGGAGGAGCTCCTCCTGGCGCTTCGTGAGCTTCGCCGGGACGGCCACCGTCACGATCACGATCTGGTCGCCGCGCCCGCGTCCGTCCACGCCGGTGACCCCCTGGCCGCGCATCCGGAGCATCGCCCCGCTCAAGGTCCCGCGGGGAATCCTGAGCGAGTGCTTCCCGTGAAGGGTCGGCACGTCGATCTCCGCCCCCATCGCCGCCTGGGCGAACGACACGGGCAACTCCAGGATGATGTTGTTCTCCTGCCGCTTGAAATACTTGTGCTCCTTCACGTAGATGTCGCAGTAGAGGTCCCCGGAAGGGCCCCCGTCGCGCGAGGCCTCCCCCTGCCCCCCCACGCGCATCCGCGTGGCGTTTTCGATCCCCGCGGGGATGCTGATCTCGATCTCCCGCTTCGCCCTCTGGAGACCCGCCCCGCGGCAGTCGCCGCAGGGGACCTCGATGCGCGTCCCCTCCCCTCCGCACGACGGGCAGGTCTGCTGCACCATGAAGAAGCCCGCGTTCCGCGCCACCACGCCCCGGCCCCCGCAGGACTTGCAGGAGACGGGCGAGGTGCCCGCCTTCGCGCCCGAGCCGCGGCAGGTCCCGCAGAGTTCGTGCCGCGTCAGCTCGATCGTCTTCTTCGTCCCGAGGGCCGCCTCCTCGAAGCCGACCTCGAGTTCCACCCGCAGGCTCGCCCCGCGCCGGGACCCCCGCCGCCCGCCGCGGGACTGTCCGAAGAAGTCGCCGAAGGGGGAGGATTCGCCGAAGATGTCGCCAAATGCCGCGAAGATGTCCTCGAAGCTCCCGGTGCGGAAGTCGCGCTGCGCGGTGCCGCGCAGGCCCTCGTGGCCGTACTGGTCGTACAGCTTGCGCTTCTGCTCGTCGGAGAGGACATCGTAGGCCTCGGAGATTTCCTTGAACTTCCGCTCGGCCTCCGCGTCCCCGGGGTTGCGGTCGGGATGGTACTTGAGGGCGAGCTTCCGGTAGGCGGAACGGATCTCGTCGCTTGAGGCCTTCCGATCCACTCCCAGGAGCCCGTAGAACTCCGGCTTGGCCTCCACCGCGGGCAAGCTCCTTCCGGTCCCGGCGCTACTTCAGCGCGCCCGCGACGGCCCTCTTCTTCTCCTTGAGCTCCACGATGATGGTCCTGGAGGTCAGGAGCGCCGAGGTCACGCTCGCCGCGTTCTGGATCGCGCAGCGGACCACTTTGGCGGCGTCGACCACTCCGCTCTTGAGCAGGTCCGTGTACTCCCCCTTGAGGGCGTCGAAGCCCGTCTCCCCGCCCCGCTCGCGCACCTCGGTCAGCACGCAGGAGGGGTCATGGCCCGCGTTGGATGCGATGTTCGTCAGGGGAGATTCGAGGGCCCGCGCGATGACGCCCGCC
>JAHFOZ010000421.1:0-1371 GCA_023261405.1 Planctomycetota bacterium | reverse complement strand
TTGAGCGCGTTGACCGCGTCGGCCGCCTTCAGGTAGGCCATGCCGCCTCCCGCGACGATGCCTTCTTGCGCCGCGCCCCGCGCGGCGTGGACCGCGTCGTCCACGCGGAATTTGCGCTCCTTCATCACCACCTCGGTCGCGCCGCCCACCTTCACGATGGCCACGCCCCCCTGGAGCTTGGCCAGGCGCTCCTCGAGCTTCTCGCGGTCGTACTCGCTCGTCGTCTTCTGGATCGCGGCGCGCAGCTCGCCGATCCGGGCGTCGATCGCCTTCCGCTCGCCGCCGCCGCCGATGATCGTGAACTTGTCCTTCTCCACGCGCACCCGCTTGCAGGTCCCCAGGTCGCTGAGCTTCAGCGACTCCAGCTTGATGCCGAGGTCCTCGGAGACCACCGCGCCGCCACAGAGGATCGAGATGTCCTGCAGGATCGCCTTGCGGCGGTCGCCGAAGGCCGGGGCCTTCACCGCCACCGCCTGGAGCACGCCGCGCAGGCGGTTCACCACGAGCGCCGCCAGCGCCTCGCCGTCCACTTCGTCGGCGATCACCAGGAGCGGCTTGCCCGTCTGGGCCACCTGCTCCAGGAGCGGCACGAATTCCTTGAGGTTGGAGATCTTCCGGTCGGTGAGCAGCACGTACGGCTCGTCGTACTCGGCGACCAGGGAGTCGGGCTTGTTCACGAAGTAGGGCGAGATGTACCCCTTGTCCCACTGGAGGCCCTCCACGAGCTCAATGGTCGTCTCGTAGCCCTGGGTCTCCTCCACCGTGATCACGCCCTCCTTGCCCGCCTTCTCCATGGCCTTGGCCACGAGGTCGGCCACGCCCTGGTCGAAGTGCGAGGCCACGAGGGCCACGTTCCGGTAGTCCTCCACGCCCTTCACGGGACGGGACATCTTCTTCACCGCGGCGACCGCGGCCTCGACCGCCTTGTCCATGCCGCGCTTCATGTGCGCCACGTTGACGCCCGCCGCGAGCAGCCGCAGCCCCTCCGTGTAGATCGCCTCGGCGAGGACCACGGAGGTCGTGGTTCCGTCGCCGGCCGTTTCGTTCGTCTTGTCCGCCACGGCGTTGACCAGCTTCGCGCCCATGTTCTCGAACGGGTCCTCCAGCTCGACCTCCTTGGACACGGTCACCCCGTCCTTGGTGGCCTGGGGCGAGCCGGACTTCCGGTCGAGGATCACGTTGCGGCCGCTGGGGCCCAGCGTGACCTTCACCGCGGCGGCGAGCTTGCGGATGCCCTCCTGCACCTTGCGGCGGGCCTCGTCGTCGAACAGCATCTGCTTGGCCATGGACTCCCCGTTCTCTTGGGGGACTCGGGCTACCCGAGGATCGCGAGGATCTCGGACTCCTGCACGATCTTGAGCTCCTGGCCCT
>JAHFOZ010000420.1 GCA_023261405.1 Planctomycetota bacterium | reverse complement strand
CCCCGAGCCCCACCGGCAGGAGCAGCAGGGCCATCCGGAGGAGGTCGGGCATCGGGCCGAGTGTACACAGCCGCGCGTCTTCCTGCTAGACTTGACCCGTGGCGCGCACGAGACGCGTGGTGTGCATCGGAGGGGGGACGGGTCAGTCCCAGGTCCTCCGCGGCCTTTCCCGCCACCCGCTCGAGATCACCGCGCTCGTCGGCGTCACCGACAACGGCGGCCACAGCGGTCTGCTCCGGAAAATCTTCGGCATCCCCCAGGTGGGCGACATCCGCAACTGCCTCGCCTCCCTCACCGACGACTCGAAACTCCTGGGCCGCCTTCTCAAGTACCGCTTCCGCGAAGGCGAGCTGGACGGCGTGAGCCTGGGCAACCTCCTGGTGTGTTCGCTCATCCGCATGAACGGGTCCCTCTCCGGGGCGGTCACCGCGCTCGGCCGCGAGCTGGGCGTGCCCCACACGATCCTCCCCGTCTCCGATCAGTCCACCCAGGTCTGCGCCGAGCTCGCCGACGGGCGCATGGTCCGCGGCGAGTGGGAGATCATCGGCCGCACCCCGCGCGTGCCCATCCGCCGCCTCTTCCACTGGCCCGTGGTGACCTGCCTGCCGGAGTGCGTCCGCGCGATCGCCCACGCGGACATGATCGTGTTCTGCCCCGGCTCGCTCATGACCGGGATCCTCTCCGCCCTCCTCACCCGCGGCATCCAGACCGCGCTCCGCGTCTCCCCCGCGCTCAAGGTCCAGGTGGTCAACATCATGACCCAGCCGGGGCAGACCGACGGCATGAGCGCCCGGGACCACATCGAGGTCCTCGCCCAGTACCTGGGCATCGCCCCCGACGCGGCCGTGGTGAACACCCGCCGCCCGCCCGCGAAGCTCCTGAGGGCCTACCGCCGCGACGGCGCCGAGCCCGTGCGCCTCGACGTCGAGGGCCTCCGGGAGACGCGGATCGTGGAGGCCGACCTCCTCGAGCCGACCGGGAAGGACGTCCTCACGCTCTACGAGCGGGGCGGCGCGGGGATGCAGGTGGGCCCGCACTTCGTCCGCCACGACCCCGCCCGCCTCGGGCGCATACTGCGCTCGCTCTTATAGCGGTTCGACTGCCTTGATTCCCCGGGGAGGGGTATCCCCTTGACTCCACCCACCTCAGGCTGTGGCGCACGAGGCGGAGCTACGGCCACAATTCACAGCGTTGGGCAGACTCAAGTGGATAGGCCGCTCCCCGGGTTGCCCGTCTGTGGGACATCTCTGGGAATCAAGGGGGTGACTTCCCTACTTCGGGGCCGCCGGCTGGTAGGTCACGGTGATCTTCGGACGGTTCTTGGGCGTAGGGGACTCGCGGGACTCGAACGTGAAGCCGTCGGTGCTCGTGTCGCTGCCGATCAGGAACCCGTGGTTCGCCGCCGGATTGCGAACCCAGGCCTGGACGACCGCGGTCCCCGCGTCGTTCAGGAGGAGCGTCATCGCCCCCTTCTCCCGCGGCGCGAAGATCCCCAGGGACTCCGAGCCGCGGTCGAGATGGCTGCGCGCCCCGCGCCAGGCGCGGCCGTTCGCGTAGTAGCGCCACGTGGCCTCGGTCTCGACCCAGGGCCGCCGGAGCTCGAAGAACGAGTAGCCCAGGCTCTTCGTCGTCCCCGCGACGGTGAGCGTGATCGTCACTTCCTTCACGACGCTGCGCGTGGGAATCTCCGAAAGGTCCCAGCGGAGCAGGCCCCAGAGGCTCTTCCCACCCGTCTCGTCGCCGTCCACCTCGAGGATCTCCGCCCGCCCCGCATTCGCATGGGGATCGACCTCGGAGAGGGAAGTGTCCGTGGTGCCGGCGTACGCGGGCCCCGGGGAGGCGCCGTCCTGGAACTCACGGGCGACCGGCTGGGGGCGAGACTCGAGCGGGACGCCCTTTGCGGCCGTGGCCGCGTATCCGGCCACGACCTCGACGGAGGCTCCGTCGGGGCGGCGGGCCAGCTTCACGCGCCCCTCGGCCACTTCCAGGCGGGTGGAGTCGGCCGTGGCCGTGAGCCTGAACTGGGTGCCCAAGACCGTGACGTCCGCATGAGGCGTGGAGAGGACCATGGGGCGCCCGCCGGGCTGCTTCACGGCGCGGACCGTGAGCGAGCCGCGAACGAGGAGGAGGCTCTTCGCCCCCGCCGGTCTGTCCGCCTCCACGCGCTCGGCGAGCTTCTCGATCCGCGTCCCGGCGGCGAGCTCGACGACGGTGCCGTCCGGAAACCGGAACGCGGCGGAGCCCTGGGGTCCGGCGACCTCGAGGGCAGAGCCCTGCAGGAGGGGCTGTCCGACGAGGGCTTCCACGGAGCTTACCCGCACGGGGCCCTCGACCCGCAGGAGTTCGGCCACGGCGACGACCGTGACGCTCGACTCGACTACGGCGGGGGGAGGGGCCGGCCCTTCAGGCTGCGGGGATTTCGGGGCGGGACGAGGCTGCAGGAGCGCTGGCTGTGAATCCGGGGCTGGAGGCGCGGGGGCCGGATCGGGACGCGGGGTAACGGGCTCCGGCGTCTGCGCGGTCGGGATCGAAGGGGCCTCATGCCGCGGTACGAGCAGGGGCCTCGGCGGAAGGGCAGGCGGGGTGGGCGCGTTCGCGACTACGGGTCCCTTCGGGGCTGAAGGATTGGGCTTCGAAATGACGAAGAGCCCGACCATGAAGAGGAAGGATGCGGCGAGGCCCACGAACCACCAGGCCCGGCCACCCATCCCGGAGGGCGCCACGCCCATGGGTCTCTGGCGTGTGAGCAGCCGCGGCGTGGGGGTGGTCTTCCCCTGGCGGCCCGCCCGGGCGAGTGATTCGTCTGCATCACTTCCCTGGGTTGCCCTGGTGCGGGACAACCCAGGGAGTTGCCGTGGGCTCACCACAAGCCCGCGGGAGACATCCGCGAGGAGCGTCCATTCCTGGAGGAATTCGGTGAAGCGGCGCCTCTCCTCCCCGCCTTTGAGGAGTTCGTGGAGCCGGCGGGCCTCCTCCTCGGAGAGCTCATTCCTCAGGTACTTCTCGAACAGGTTCTCGCTCATCCCTTCGCCTCGAGGATCGGCAGCTGCCGGCTGACGCAGTCCTGGAGTTGCTTGCGAAGGCGGGACAGGGCCAGGCGGACGGCGTTGGCGCTCCGGTTCTGCTCCTCCCCCATGGCCTCGCAGGACTGCTCATCGGCGTAGAACCCCGAGAGGAGCCGGAGGCAGCGCTCGCTCAGGCCGGCCATGCAGCGCTGGAGGGCCTCGCGGCGGACCCTCTGGCGTTCGGCGGCCTCCTCGCCGAGGTGGTCGCGCACGCAGGAGGCGACCTGCTCGAGGAGTTCCTCCTCCAGGGGCGAGAAGCGCCGGGCGCGCGACCGCAGCGCCTCGAGGGACTTGAGATGCACGATCTGCCTCACCCAGAGGAAGACGCTCGTGCCCGGGCGAAACTCCGGCCACTTGTTCATGACGACGATGAAGGCGTCCTGGACGACATCCTCGGCCACGGCCCAGTCGCGCAGCATCACGAACGCCTGGCTCAGGAGCGCGTCGCGGTGCCGGAACGCCGCCTTGACGATGTCGTCTCGGGTCATCTCAGTCCCATGAGTATATGACGGCCCTGCCGAAATCATGTCGGCGGCCGGGATGGAATCCCTGCCTGCGGAGGAGCCGGGCCGGTCAGGGGGCCGGGCGGTCGCCCCTCACATTGGAGGTGTCTGCCGTGTAGCGGAACCGGCCGAGCAGTTCCCTCAGCCCCGAGGCGATGGAGGCCAGCTGGCCGGCGGAGGTCTGGGTCTGGGATGCGCAGGCGGCCGTGTCCCGCGCCGCCTGGGCGGCCGCCTCCATGCTCTGGGTCACGTCCTTCCCATCCCCCGCGGCCCGGGCGACGCTCTCCGTCATCTCCCTTATCCTCCCCGCCTGTTCCCGGATCGAGACTTCGGTGCCCGCCTGGATCTCCCGGATCCGGCGGATGATCTCGTGGGCCTGGCCCACCGCCTTGGCGCACTCCGCGGCGCCCGCCTGGACCTGGCCCAGGCGCTTGCCGATGTCCTCCGTGGCCTTCGCGCTGCGGCGGGCGAGGTCCTTCACCTCGCCGGCCACCACCCCGAACCCGCGCCCCGCCTCCCCGGCCCGCGCCGCCTCGATGGTGGCGTTGAGCGCGAGCAGGTTGGTCTGGCCCGCCAGCCCCGCGATCATCTGGGTGATGCCCTGGATCTCGGCGCTGGAGGAGAGCAGCTGCCCGACGGCCCGGTCCGTGGCCACCAGGACGTCCACCGCGGCGGAGGCCTCCTGGGCCGCCTGGGCGGAGTTCCTGCCGACGTCCTGGATTCCGGCCTCCACCCGCTTCATGGATTCGGAGACCGCATCCACGCCCTGCACGATCCTCTCCCCCGTGCCGGAGACGCGGCCGGCCTGGCTGGAGGTCTGCCGCGCGTTCTCGTCCATGGAGCGGCTCACGGCGGTCAGCTGCCGTGAGGAGTCCGCCAGCGCATCCCCGAAGCGCCCGATCCCCTGGAGCGCCGCTTCGAGGCTCCCGAGCGCCCCGTTGAGGGCCGTCCCCAGACGGCCGATCTCGTCCTGCGTCCTGACGTCGAGGCGGCACGTCAGATCCCGCCCCGCGACGCGCTCCAGCACCTCCATCGCATTCTTGATCGGGACGCTGAGCGAGTTGTCGATCCAGAGGAAGACGCCCGCGGCCACCAGGAGGAGGAGCGCCAGCCCCGTCCAGAAGACCCCCAGGGTCCGGGAGGTCCCCTCGGCCCCGGCGCGGGTG
>JAHFOZ010000419.1 GCA_023261405.1 Planctomycetota bacterium | reverse complement strand
GCACGCCGCCGCGGATGTTGAAGAGCGGCTTTTTTTCGGCGAAGCAGAAGAGGTCGCCGCCCACGGCGATGAAGGAGAACTCCATGAAGTGCCCGGGGCGGAAGCCTTCGAGGGGCGCGGAGCGGACCTCGGAGCCCTCTGCGTCCAGGAGGACCAGGCGGCCCGGCTCGCGGAGGCCGAACCTCCAGCGGCCCCCTTCCTTCGCGCCCTCGAGCTCCACGCCGGCGAAGAAGGTGGTCTTCTTCTCGTTGAGGCGCACGGAGAACATCAGGCCGGAGCCTGTGCGCAGGCGCACGGGGGCAAGCTCGAGGCGCCGGCCCGGCACCGGCCGGAACCCCAGGCCCGTTTCGATCACGGCGGGGGCCGGCGCGCCGGTGGCCTTGCCGTCCCAGGTCCAGGAGGCGTCCGCGAGGTCCGGCGTCACGAAGTCCCAGCGGCCGGTGGACTCGAGCGCGCGGGCGTAGAGCGGGTCCACCAGGGCGGCATCATAGCGGCCCTCGTGCTTCTCGCGCAGCTCGCGGCCCAGCGCCACCTGTCCGGCGACGGGGGAGCGGACGAACTCGGCCGCCAGGAGCGCCGCGGCGGACCGGGAGACCTCGGCCGAGAGCTCCGGGTCGTGCGCCCACTGGGTGCCGAGCGAGTCGAGGGTCTTACGCGCCGCATCGAACTTCTCCTTCGATGCCTCGAGCAGCCGCCGGCGGACTTCCTGCGCGCCCGCCTCCCGGAGTTCCCGGAGGCGGCCGGGAGGGCCGGGGGCCTTGAGCGCCCCGGCCTGGGCGTACCAGCGCACGCTGGCGGGCCAGCGCTCGGGGGCCCTGGAGTAGTACCAGGCGGCGCCGCCGGCGCGCACGATGGGCTTGCTGGCGGCAAAGGCGTCGTCCGGCGTGACCCCGTCCGCCACGGCGGCCAGGGCGGTGAGGTCCGCGGGGACGAGCGCGGCGACGGTGAACGGCTTCTCCGGCCCCGAGCGCGGGGAGAACGCGAACCCGGCGGGACCGAACCCGACCTTGCCGGCGCTCCCGAAGGTGGCGAGCGTCACCTCCAGTCGTTTCTCGTACAGGGCCTGCAGCGCGCGGCCCGCGCGGCGGATGATCCACTCCAGATCGAGCGCGTCCTGGAGGTCGGAGAGGACGAGGAAGGCCAGCGAGTCCTGGGCCTGGGTCCACACTCCGCCGAGTTCCGCGCGGAAATCGGAGAGGACGGCGTCGTCGAGGACCGTGTTCTCCTGCACCCGGAGGAGCATCCCGTAGTTGACGCCGGGGAGGCGTGCCCGCTTGACGCCCGTGGCGTCGAGCTGGTTCACCCAGGCGGTCACGCGGGCATAGGCCTTGAGGACCTGCCGCCGGACCAGGAGCTGCTCGAATTCCGCGCGGACGGGCCCGTACGCCTGCAGGAGCGGGTCGCGGAAGCTCGCCTCGATCTCCGGCAGATCCTTCCGGATCTGCTCGATCTCGGCGCGGCGCTCCCCCCCGACGAAGCGGAGCAGATCCGCGATGAGCGTCCGGGCGTCGTCGAACTCCCCGGAGGCGAGCGCCTGGTCGAGCTTCGAGCGGAACTCGGCGTAGCGCTGCTCGAGGAGGGGGAGGAGCCGGCCGCGTTCCTCGAAGACGCGGTCGGCGGCGGCCTTGATCGAGAAGACCGCCTTGGGGAGTTTCTCGAGGGCTTCGAGCCTGGCGAGCAGGTCGGAGGCCGGCGGGAGCTTATCGAACGACTGGAGGGCGAGCTGCCCGGCGTGCTTCCGGTACTCGTCCAGCTTTGCCTGGGCCGGGGCGACGAGGGCCGGGTCGCTGTTCGCGCCGAGGTAATCGTCGAAGCGTCCGGTGATTTCCGGGTAGTGATCGAGGGAGTCGCGGCTCGCTCGTTCGAAAGCCAGCAGCTCCTGGAGGGCGCGGTTCTCCTTGATGACGGCGGCGGGCGGGGGGGGCGCGACCGGGGGCCGTACGGGATCCTTCCCGGGGAGGAGGGCGACGATGAGGAGGACGAGGAGGAGCAGGAGGACGGCGCCGCCCGCGCCGGCCCCGACGAGCTTCTGCCGCGCCGTGAGGCCGCGGAGACGCATCTGCCACGTGAGGACATCCGCGACCTCCTCGCCCTTCAGGAAGCGGTCGAGGTCATCCGCGGCGGCGGCGGCGGTCTTGTAGCGGTCCTCCGTCTTCTTGGCCATCATTTTCAGGACGATGTCGTTGACCGCTCTGGGGATGTCGGGGCGGTGGGTCATGGGCTGCACGGGGGCGTCGTTGATGTGCTTGTTCAGGACGGCGAGCGCGGTGGCCCCGGTGAACGGCCGCTTGCCGGTGAGGAGGTAGTAGAGGGTGACGCCCGTGGCGTAGACGTCGCTCTGCGGGGTGGCCGCATGGCCGCGGGCCTGCTCGGGGGAGAGGTAGTAGGGAGTGCCGACGACCATGCCGTCCTTGGTGATGTGGAGCGAAGCCTCGGTCTCGATGGCGAGGCCGAAGTCCAGGAGCTTGGGCTGGTCGCCCTTGGCAATGAGGACGTTGTCCGGCTTGATGTCGCGGTGGACCACGCCCTGTTCGTGCGCGTGGTGAAGGCCGCGGAGGATGCCGGAGGCGACCTTCGCGGCGTCCCGCGGCTCGAGGGCGCCCAGGTTGTCAACGACGGTGGAGAGGGATTCGCCGTCGACGAACTGCATGACGATGAAATGGTGGGAGTCGGCGTAACCGACGTCGTGGATCTGGACGATATTGGGGTGCTCCAGCCTTCCGGCCGTGGTGGCCTCGCGCATGAAGCGGGCGACGTACTCGGGGTCCCGGCTCATGTCGCCGGGGAGGATCTTGAGGGCGACCTTGCGGTTCAGCCCGAAGTGCTCGGCGAGGTAGACGGAGCCCATGCCCCCGGTGCCGAGCTTGCCGAGGATGCAGCACTTGTCGATGGTCTTGCCGACGAGGCTCTCCTGGGGATTCTCAGCGGCCATCAGGGCTCCCGGCCTGGACCGGCCTTCCCTCGCGGTGGAGGCGGAGTTCGTCGGCGAACTCGAGGGCGCTTGCGTAGCGCTGGGCCTTGTCGCGCCGGAGGGCCTTGAGGCAGACCGCCTCGAGATCGGCGGGGGCGCGGGGATTGAGGGCGCTGGGGGCCATGAGCTGGCCGGAGATGATCTTCTGGTAGACCTCCATGATGGAATGGCCGGGGTAGGGGACCCGGCCGGTCAGGGCCTCGTAGAGGATGACGCCAAGGGCGTAGACGTCGCTGCGGGCGTCGGTACCGGCCACGTCGCCGGCGACCTGCTCGGGGGACATGTAGTAGGGTGTCCCGAGGAAGGTCCCGCCATGGGTGACGCCCTTCTCGGCGTGCTCCATCTTGGCGAGGCCGAAGTCCGCGACGTGGGGTTCGCCCGTGGCGTCCAGGAGGATGTTGGCGGGCTTGAGGTCCCGGTGGACGATGCCCTGCGAGTGGGCGTGGTGGACGGCGCGGGCGATTTTCTCGAGGACGTCGACGAAGGGGCCGAGGCGGAGGCGGCCCTCGGCCAAGGCACGGTCCAGGGTGCTGCCCTCCACGTAATCCAGGGCGATCCAGAGCACGCCCCGGGTCTCGCCGGCCTCGAGGACGGAGACGATGTTCGGGTGGGAGAGGCGGCCGGCGGCGCGGGCCTCGTGGCGGAACCGCTCCACCACGCTGGGCGTGTGGGCCTCGTTCTCCTTGAGGACCTTGAGGGCGACGACGCGCCCGGAATCGCGGTGCACGGCGCGGTAGACGACGCTGACGGAGCCGCGGTTGATGACGTCGACGGTGTCGTAGGGCCCGAGGGAGCGGAGGCGGCTGAGGCCGAAGGGCGGGGTGGGCGCGGGGGGGGCGCTCTCGTGGGTGCCTGGGACGGTGAGGACGCGGTTGCACTTGCGGCAGACGAACTTGGATCCCGGGGGGTAGTTCTGGATCAGGTAGTAGGTGTCGCAGCCCGTGCAGGGGAGCATGAAGCGGTCCTGCCGGAGGATGCCGCCGGATTCGCGGGCGGGCTCGATCTCCGCGAGGTGGACGCGCTGGATGTCGCGGAGGGTCTGGACCTGGGGGGGGGAGAGGAGTCCGAGTTCGAGGAGGGTCTCGGCGAGGGGCTTCCCGTCCCCGGTCCGGAGGCACTCATCCACCTGGGCGCGGGAGAGGAAGCCCTCCTGGACGGCGATATCGCCGAGGAGGGAGTCGTCGTTCACCGGGGGGATTATAGCCCGGGGAGGGAATTGCACCATTGTCGATTGAATCATTGACGATTGCAGCGTCGAGATTCGGAGCCTGGAGCGTCCGTCCCCGGCACGGAGGTCGATCACGGATATGCCGAGGGGCCATCGACAATGGTGCAATGGTCCAATCGTTAATCCGCCCGGGTCATCAGGGATTGGGCTGCGGCTGGGTCGGGGCGGGCGCGCAGAGGTGGAAGCGGTTCTTTCCGGCGCGCTTGGCCTGGTAGAGGGACTCGTCGGCCTTCAGGAGGAGTTCGCGGGCGTCGGCGGCGTCCTCCGGGTAGATGGCGCCGCCGATGGAGACGGCGATCTTGAGCGGCTTGCCTTCGTACTTGAACGCCTCCTTCTGGACGGCGTCGAGGAGGCGCTCGGCGACGATGCGGATGCCGTCGCGCCCGGTCTCCGGGAGGATGATCTCGAACTCGTCTCCGCCGTAGCGGGCGACGATGGGGGCCGAGTCGCGCTCCTGGATGCGGGCGACGAGGTCGGCGCCGCGGACGGTCTGGGCGAGGAGCCGGGCGACGTCCTTGAGGACCTCGTTTCCGGCGTCGTGGCCGAG
>JAHFOZ010000418.1 GCA_023261405.1 Planctomycetota bacterium | reverse complement strand
CTTCGGGCCATCCAGCGGTTCCATGGGGACGCACCCCTATCCGCGATCCCCCTTCTTCCGCCGCGCCGGACTAGGTTTCCGCGTGCGGGGCTTGGCGGGGACTGGCCTGCCGGGGGCTTCCTCGGACTGCTTCGGGGTCCAGGTGCCGTCGATGAGCCATGCGCTCCAGCCGGTCCAGCGGCCGTCCCGGGTCTGGCTCGCCAGGTAGTGCTCGCGGGTCTTGCGGCTGAAGCGGACCAGCGTCGGGTGGCCCGCGTCGTCGTGCGTCGGGGCTTCGGCGATCACGTGGAATTTCGGGTCCAGCTCCGCCCGGTGGCGCTGAAGGTCGAGGACCTGCGGCGACTTCGTTTCGCGCGAACGCGGGAACGTGTGGGCGGCCAGGAAGAGCCCCAGGGCGCCGTCCCGCAGCACGAAATAGGCGTCCGATTTCTCGCACTTGAGCTCCGGCATCGGGATCGGGGGCGCCTTGGGCGGCGCCGCCTGGCCGCTCCGCAGCAGCTTGCGCGTGTTCCTGCAATCCGGATACCGCGTGCACGCGAAGTACTTCCCGAAACGGCCCACTCGGAGCCTCATGTCGGCGGCACACTTGTCGCACGCGATCACCGGGCCGTCGTAGCCCTTCAGCTTGAACGCCCCCTGCTCCACCTCCGAGCCCGGGCAGTCCGGGCTGTTCCCGCAGACGTGCAGCTTCCGCTTCTCGTCCACGAGATAGCCGTCCATCGCCGTACCGCATTTCGGACAGCGCCGCAGCGCCTGCAGCGCCAGCGCCTCCGCCGCGTCGCCGCCCTCCGACTCCTCGTCGTCGACCGCAGGCTCGACCCCGACGGCCTCCTGCCCGGGCACGAGATTCAGCGTCCCGGGGCAGCGCTCCTTCGGGGGAAGCGCGTAGCCGCTGCACCCCAGGAAGACCCCCGTTCGCCCCGTGCGCACCGTCATCGCGCGCCCGCACTTCGGACAGGGGATTCCGACCTCCACCGGCGCGTTCCCGCGCATGTTCTTCTTCGCCTCCGCCAGCCTCTCCTTGAAGCCGGCGTAGAAACGGTCCAGCACGTCCTTCCATTTCTGCTTCGCCGCCGCGATCTCGTCGAGCTCCCCCTCCAGGCCCGCCGTGAAGCCGTAGTCCAGCAGCGCGCCGAAATTCTCCACCAGCCGGCTCGTCACGAGGTCCCCGAGCTTCTCCGCGTGGAAGCGCCGCTGGACCAGCTTGACGTAGCCGCGCTCCTGGATCGTCGAGATGATGGAGGCGTACGTCGACGGCCTCCCGATCCCGCGCTTCTCCAGCTCCTTCACGAGTCCCGCCTCGCTGTAGCGCGCGGGCGGCTTCGTGAAGTGCTGCGTCGGATCGAGCTTCACGAGCTTCAGGACGTCGCCCACCGCCACCTTCGGCAGGACGACCTCCTCCTTCTTTCCCGAGGGCGGCAGGACCCTCAGCCAGCCTTCGAAGCGGATCACCCGGCCGCTCGCCCGCAGGTCGAAGTCCGCCGCCGACACCGTGACGGTTGCCGTGTCGTACTCCGCCGGCGCCATCTGGCAGGCGACAAAGGTGCGCCAGATCAGGTCGTAGAGCCGGACCTGGTCGGGCTCGACGTCCGCCAGGGACGATGCTCTCACCCCGACGTCCGTCGGCCGGATCGCCTCGTGCGCCTCCTGGGCGCCCTTCTTGCTCGGATAGACCGGCGAAGCCTCCGGCAGGGAGCGCGCGCCAAACTCCTCCAGGATCATCGCGCGGCACGCGGCGACGGCCTCCGCGCTGAGGTTCGTGGAGTCCGTGCGCATGTACGTGATGTGGCCCGCCTCGTACAGCCGCTGCGCCAGCGTCATGGTCTTCCTCACGGTGAACCCCAGGCGCGTGCTCGCGGCCTGCTGCAGCGTCGACGTGATGAGCGGCGCGTGCGGGAACTGGCGGGACGGCCGGTCCTCCAGCCCGGAGACCCTGTACTCCGCCGGCGCGAGCCGCGCCAACGCCTCGTCGATGTGCGCCTTGCACGTCGGCTTGAACGGCTCCCCCCCGGCGCGAACCGCCTGGACGCGCAACGGACCGCCGTTTACGAGGTCGGCATGCAGCTCCCAGTACTCCACGGGCTTGAAGGCATGGATCTCGCGCTCCCGCTCGACGACCAGCCGGGTGGCGACCGACTGCACGCGGCCGGCGGAGAGGCCGCGGGCCACCTTGGCCCAGAGGAGCGGCGAGAGCATGAAGCCGACCACGCGGTCGAGAAAGCGCCGGGCCTGCTGGGCGTTCACCCGGTCCAGGTTGAGCTCGCCCGGCTTCTCAAAAGCCTTCCGGATCGCCTCCCTCGTGATCTCGGCGAAGACGACGCGCTTGTAGCGCCGGGGGTCGCCGCCGATCGACTCCCTCAGATGCCAGGCGATGGCCTCGCCCTCGCGGTCGAGGTCGGTCGCAAGATAGATCGCCGGCGCATCCTCGGCATATTTCTGAAGCTCGCGGAGGATCTTCTCCTTGTCCGGGAGGACCTCGTAGCGCGCGGCCCAGTTGCGCTCGGGATCCACGCCCATGCGCCGCACGAGGTTGTCCTGGTCACGCCTCGCGCGGGCCTTCGCGATCCGAGTCGTGCCGCCGGTCTTCGGCAACGGCTTGGACTTCTTCCGCTCGCTCCCCTCGCCGTCGGCGCCGGTGGGCAGGTCGCGGATGTGCCCGAACGAAGACTTCACGATGAAGTCGCGGCCAAGGTACTTGTTGATCGTCTTGGCCTTGGCCGGCGATTCGACGATCACGAGCGAACGTGCCATAATCTCCGGAGATTCTTACGCGCCGCCCGGCCCAAATTCAAGTGCTTCCCACCGCAAATACGAATCTTTCAGATCCCCCGAGAGGCGGTCGAGCTCCGCCTGGGCCGCGCCGAGGGCCTCCGCGCCCTGCCGGTACCAGGCCGGGCCGGCCATTTCCTCGTGCAATTCCCTCTGCCGCGCTTCGAGCTGCTCGATCCGCGCCGGCAGCGATTCCAGCTCGCGCCGCTCGTTGTTGCTCAGCTTTCGCGGGCCGGCCGGGGTGGCCGCCGGCGGGGGCGCCGCGGGCCTCGCCGGGGTCGGGACCGGAAGCTCCCGGGGGCGCTGACGGATATAGTCGTCGTAGCCTCCCACGTACTCTTTCACGCGCCCCTCCCCCTCGAAAACGAAGGTGCTCGTGACCACATTGTTCAGGAACGCGCGGTCGTGGCTGACGAGGAGGACCGTGCCGGGGTAGTCGACGAGCAACTCCTCGAGGAGGTCGAGCGTCTCGGTGTCGAGGTCGTTGGTCGGCTCGTCGAGCACGAGCACGTTGGACGGCCGCGCGAAAAGACGCGCGAGCAGGAGGCGATGACGCTCGCCGCCGGAGAGGACGTCGACGCCCAGCCGCGACCGCTCCGGCGGGAAGAGGAAGTCCTGCAGGTAGCTCAGCACGTGCCTCGTCTTCCCGTCGATTTCGAGCTTCTCCAGCCCGTCGGCGACGCACTCCCAGACCCGCTTCGTCCGGTCGAGCCCGCCGAGGAGCTGGTCGAAGGTCGCAACGGCCAGCTGCGTGCCGAGTGTGACCGTGCCGGAGCCCGGCGCGAGGTCGCCGAGCAGGATCCGCAGCAACGTCGTCTTGCCGGCGCCGTTGGGACCGATCAGGCCGATGCGATCGCCGCGGGAGATCTCCGCGCTGAAGTTCCGGACGATGGGACACCCGCCGTAACTGAAGCTGACGTCGACGGCCTTCACGACGCGCCGGCCGGAGCGCTCGGCCTCCTGGGCCGACAGGCGCGCGGTGCCGAGGGCCGCCCGCCGGGACTGCCGCTCGACGCGCATGGCCTTCAGCGCCCGCACGCGGCCCTCGTTGCGCTTGCGTCGCGCCTTGACGCCCTGGCGAAGCCAGACCTCCTCCTGCGCGAGCTTCTTGTCGAACGCCGCCTCCTGCTTCGCTTCGGCGTCCAGGAGGTCGTCGCGCTGCCGAAGGAAGGTCCCGTAGTCGGTCGCGAAATCGAATGTCCGGCCCCGGTCGAGTTCGACGATCCGGGTTGCCAGGGCCTGCAGGAACTCGCGGTCATGGGTGATGAAGAGAAGCGTCCCCCGGTATCCCAGCAGCCAGTCCTGGAGCCAGACGATGGAGTCGATGTCGAGGTGGTTGGTCGGCTCGTCAAGGAGCAGGAGTTCGGGCTCGGCCACGATGGCGCGCGCGAGCAGGACGCGGCGCTTCCGGCCGGCCGAGAGGGTGTCGAAGGACTGCCCGCCGTCGAGCTGCATCTCCTCGAGCGTGCGCTCAACCCGGCGCAGCCGCTCCCAGGACTCGAGGTTCGGGCCCAGGCCGTCGGCGACCCTCTCCGCCACGGTCCCGCCCAGCCCCGCCGGCACGTCCTGGGTCAGATAGGCGATCCGGGTGCCGCCTGCGGTGCGGATCGACCCGGCCTCGGGCTTGAGTTCCCCGGCGATCAGGCGCAGGAGCGTGGACTTCCCCGCCCCGTTGCGGCCCAGCAGTCCCACCCGCTCGCCCTGCTCGATGCTGAGCGAGACCCCCTCCAGCAGCTGCGGCGACGCGAACCCGAAGCTCAGCTCGGTGACGCTCAGGACGCTCATCGGTCGAGACTCATTCCCCGCCGGGTACCCGGCGGGCGCCCACTATATAAAGAAGGCCCCCGCGAAAGATAGGGCTTTCCTGAGGTCCTTCCCGCGGCCCCTACGAAACCCTCCCGATCGCGAACTTGAGGTAGTCCCCCTCCGGGAAGGCCGGCAGGAGCGGATGGTCGAAGCCGGCGCCGCGCACCTGCTCCAGCACGA
>JAHFOZ010000028.1 GCA_023261405.1 Planctomycetota bacterium | reverse complement strand
CACCATCCTGCGCCGCCGCGGGAGCTGCAATCCCGGGCGGGACATCCAGGAGCAGAGGGGCGAGATCGAGCGCGAGGTGTGGTACGAAGGCGAGCGGCAGAGGGCCCCGGTGGCCGCCGAGCGCCGCGAGCAGATCGCCCGCGCCTGGGCCCGCCAGCACGCCCCCAACTGGCGCGAGTGGCGCCTCTTCCAGATGCTCTATGTCTGGGAGAAGAAGTCCTCGCACTACGTGGGCCTCATCGCCCTCCCCAAGGAATAGCGTCCCGCCGGCCGGATCTCTCTGCTACACTCATCCTCGTGGTGGCCGTATTGCGCACCGAGGGGCTCTCCAAGCGTTTCGGCTCCCTCCACGCGGTCGAGGACCTGAACCTCCAGGTCGAGGAGGGGGACATCTACGGCTTCCTGGGCCTCAACGGCGCCGGGAAGACGACCACGATGCGAATGATCCTGCGGCTCATCCGCCCCACCGCGGGCCGTGTCAGCGTCTTCGGGAAGGACATCCGCGAGGACTGGATCGGGATCATGAGCCGGGTGGGTTCGCTGGTCGAGCTGCCCGCCTACTATCCCTGGCTCTCCGCGCGGAAGAACCTGGAGATCCTGCGGCTCGCCACGGGCGGCCTGCCGCGGGCCCGGATCGACGAGGTCCTCGCGCTCGTGGGCCTGGAGCGGCGCATGGACGACCGCGTGGGGACCTACTCCCAGGGGATGCGCCAGCGGCTCGGGATCGCCATGGCGCTCCTGCCCCGCCCGCGCCTCGTCTTCCTGGACGAGCCCAGCAACGGGCTGGACCCGCACGGGATCAACCACATCCGCGGCGTCATCCGAGACCTCAACCGGCAGGAGGGGACGACCTTCGTGATCTCCAGCCACCTGCTGCACGAGGTGGAGATCACGGCCAACCGGGTGGGCATCCTCAAGGAGGGGCGCCTCATCCTGCAGGACACGATGCAGGGCATCCTGGCGCGCACGGTGAGCGGGCTCCGGATCACGGCCGAGCCGGCCGGCCGCGCGGCGGAGCTCCTCCGGGCCCAGCCCTGGGTCCGCGGGGTGAAGGCGGAGGAGACGGGCGCCCTCCGCGTGGACTGCGACCCCGACGCCTTCGCCCGCGCGAACTCCCTGCTGCTCCAGAACGGGGTGACCGTGAGCGAGCTCACCCCGGCCCGCCGGACGCTCGAGGAGTTCTTCCTCTCGACATGATGCTCCGGACGCTCCGTCTCACCGCGGCGGAATCCGTGAAGCTCTTCGCCAACCCCGTGCTCTACGTCTCGCTCGTGCTGATCGCGTCCGCCGCGGTCTCCGGCGAGCTCGCCCAGGGGATCTTCGGAGGGCAGAAGGAGACGGTCTGGCGGAACCACCACGCGATCCATCTCTTCGCGTACGGGTTCCGCTTCGGGATGGCGATCGCGACGCTGGTCCTGCTGGTCTTCTCGAGCATGATCTTCGCGGGCGAATTCGACCGCGGGACGGTCAAGAATCTCCTGACGCGCCCGGTCACCCGGACGGACGTCTTCGCGGCCAAGGGCGTCGCCGTGGGGGCGCTGGCGGCGATCCTGTACGGCTTCACGCTCACCGTGAGCCTGGCGCTGGCCCTGGGGATGGGGGAACTCGGTCCCGTCTGGGACGACTCGATGTACTTGATGTGGCGGGACAGCGACGAGATCCTGGGGCACGCCCGGAAGGCGGTCCTGATGGGCTTCCTCCCCTTCCTGGCGGCGGGCGGCCTGGGGATCCTGGTCTCCAACCTCACCCAGAGCTCGGGGTACGCCGTGGCGGGGGCGCTGGTGCTGTTCCTCTTCGGGAGCCTCCTCCTGGGCGAGCACCCCGGCCTCTTCCTCCACCACGGCACCTACCCGATCCGCCAGCTCGAGATCTACGCCCGCGCCGGCTCGACCCGCTGGGACCCGCGCATGGAGGAGGGCCTGCTGTTCCTCAAGGTGCCCCTCTTCTACATCGCCGGCTTCCTCCCCGCGGCCTGGGCCGTCTTCCGCTCGCGCGACATCACCGCGTGAGCCGACCTTATGTCTTGAAGGGTCGCGCGGGCGGGGTTAGAATCGCCCTCCGCACTCATGAAACTTTCCTCGCTCCTCAACCCCGGGCTCGTCAAGTGCGGGCTCGCCGCGCGCACCAAGGAGGAGGCCCTCGACGAGATCGTCCAAGTGATGGCCGCGGGCACCCCCGGCGTCACTCCGGCCGAGCTCAAGGCCGCCCTCGCCGAGCGCGAGCGCCTCGGCCCCTTCTCCATGGCCAAGGGGAACGCCTTCCCCCATGCGCGCTCGGAGAAGGTCCCCGACTTCCGCATCGCCGTCGGCACCGCCCCCCAGGGGATCGATTTCAAGGCCCCCGACGGCAATCCCGTGCGGCTCGTGGTGCTCTTCGTGATCCCGAAGAAACATTCGAACCTCTACCTCCACACGCTGGCGCAGTTCCTGACCGTCTTCGGCGTGGAGGAGAACCTGCAGAAGCTGCTCCAGGCCAAGACCGGCGAGGAGCTCGTGGGCGTGGTAGACTCCCTGGCACCCCGGCCCGCCGCGCCGCCTGCCGGCCCTCAGGCCATCCCCAGCGTGACCGGCGCGACGACGCTCGTCCGCGCACTGGAGCTGCTGGCCTCCACCCGGGCCGACGCCCTGCCGGTCGTCGACGCGGAAGGCCACCTCGTGGGCGAGCTCACGGCGGGGGCGGTCCTCCAGCTGGGCGTCCGCGAGCACTTCCTCCACCTGGCGGGCACGGCGTCGCTGCGCCCAGGCGAGCCGCTCGAGGCCGCGCTGCGCCACCACGCGGACTCCGCGCTGGACTCGCTGGGGATCCTCTCCTCCAACGGGTTCCGCACCGTGCAGGAGGACGAGCCCCTCGTGGAGACCGCCGTGAAACTCAGCCACGCGGGCGCGAAGGGGGCCTACGTCCTCCGGGGCCGGAAGCTCGTGGGGCAAGTGACGGTGGGCGAGATCCTCCGCCGGATCGCCGGGGGCAAATAGCCATGGCCGCCACGCCCGATTCCCCCGCCGTCCGCCTCTACACCCAGGGCGCCGAGCATTTCAAGAAGGGTGCCGTCGACCAGGCCGTCGAGTGCTTCAAGAAGTCCGCGGAAGCCGACCCCAACTTCTATCGCGCCTGGGCCTACCTGGGCATGGCCTACGCGCAGCAGGGCCAGCTCGACCCCGCCATCGAGGCGTACCGGAAGTGCATCGACATCGCCCCCACCTATCACAAGGCCTTCAACAACGTGGGCGAGCTCTACCGGCGCAAGGGGCTCCTCGACTACGCCTCCATGGTCTTCAAGATGGCCACCGAGATCGACGACAAGATTCCCCACTACTTCTACAACCTGGGGCTCACGTACAACGAGATCGGGATGTTCCCCCAGTCCGAGGCCGCCCTCCGGCAGGCCGCGAAGCTCGACCCCGACGACTACGAGTATGCCGTCGACCTCGCCCAGGTCCAGTTCACCCTCAAGAAGTTCGAGGACGCCGCCTCCTCCCTCGAGGTCTTCCACGTGGCCCATCCGGACCACGAGCGCGCCCCCGAGACCAAGGCCAAGCTCACGATGCTCAAGCGCATGGCCGAGCAGCAGAAGGCCGCCGCCAAGGCCATGGACTCCCGCAGCACCGGCATCCGGCGCGTCTCCCTCGAGGAGGACGAGAGCAACGAGACCAAGGTGGTCCCCCAGGGACAGGATGGCCCACCGCCCCCCGCACCCTGAGCGGGGGGCGTGGCACGGGGATTGCACCCGAGGTATTCGGAAGTGATGACCGCCGTCCGTGACGTCGTCGAGAAGTCCAAGGCGGGCGCGCGCCTGACCGAAGAGGAGGCCCTTACCCTCTTCGAGCGCGCCTCCCTCCCCGAGCTGGGCGAAGGCGCCCACGCCGTCCGCACCCGCCTCCACCCGGAGGAGTTCTGCACCTACATCGTCGACCGGAACATCAACTACACCAACACCTGCATCACCTACTGCAAGTTCTGCGCCTTCTACCGCCCGCCCGGCCACCCCGAGGAGTACACGCTGACGAAGGAGGCGATGGGCCGGAAGATCGAGGAGACCAAGGCCCTGGGCGGCGTCCAGATCCTCCTCCAGGGCGGCCACCATCCGTACCTCAAGCTCGACTGGTACGAGGACATGCTCCGCTTCATGAAGACCTTCGACATCCACGTCCACGGCTTCTCCCCCTCGGAGATCCAGCACTTCGCGGTCCTCAACCGGATGTCCGTGCGCGACGTGATCGCGCGCCTCCGCGCCGCGGGCCTGGACTCCATCCCGGGCGGCGGCGGGGAGATCCTCGTGGACCGCGTGCGCGAGGCCATCAGCCCGCTGAAGATCAAGAGCGACGCCTGGCTCGAGGTCATGGAGGAGGCGCACGGCCTCGGGATGAAGACCACCGCGACCATGATGTACGGCCACGTGGAGACCCTCGCCGAGCGGGTGGAGCACCTCCGGAGGCTCCGGGAGCAGCAGGACCGCTCGCTCGCGCGCGGGAACGGCGGCGGCTACACCGCGTTCATCTGCTGGAGCCTCCAGCCCGACAACACCGAGATGGCCGGCACGCCGAAGACCGGGGGCACCGAGTACCTCAGGACGCTCGCCGTCTCCCGGATGTACCTCGACAACTTCCCCAACCTCCAGTCCTCCTGGGTGACGCAGGGCGACAAGGTGGGCCAGCTCGCGCTGCTCTATGGCGCCAACGACATGGGCTCCACGATGCTCGAGGAGAACGTCGTCTCCCAGGCGGGCGCCACCTTCCGCATGACCGAGGCCACCATCCGCCGCGTCATTGAGGATCTGGGCTACGCGCCCCGCCGGCGGAACATGTACTACCAGGTCCTGGAGTCGTGACGGCGCTCTCCCTTCGCACGCTCATCGAAGACCGGCTTCGTGCCTTGGGCGGGCTGCGCCTGATGGGAATCGGTCGCGGCGCCGACATGGCGATGCTTGACTTCAAAGGCCCCGGGCTCGAGGTGGCAGACCATGTGCTTCACATCCAGTGCCCCTGGCGGCTCGAGGGGCCACAGGGGATCATCACGGGACGGAGTGACCTCTGGGATTCGGCCGACCCCGATGACCCCGCCTGGATGGAACACCCCGACGACTACGAGAAGTGGCGGACGCTCCTCGATGAACGACTCCATGAGTTTCACGCGAAGGCGGGGGGCGATCCGACGGCGCTCTACGTCCGGTCGATTACTGCCGACGACAACGGCGGCTTCCTCATGGAATTGGCGGGAGGGTATCGCATCTTCGTCTTCCCCGCCGGATCGAGGGGGGAGTGCTGGCGCTACTTCCGTCCGCACTCATCGGAGCCGCATTTTGTTGTCCCCCTGGAGGATCCAGACGTACCATGAGGGTATGACATCGAAAGGGATCGAACCATGCTCCACGCCTTTGTTTTTCTGACCTGCGTCCAGTCCGACCTCGTCGCCGGGGAGGCGAAGCGCCTGGCCGACGGGATGAAGTTCACCGAGGGGCCCGTCGCCGACGGGAAGGGGAATGTCTACTACAGCGACATCCCCAACGACCGGATCATGAAGTGGGACGGCAAGGAGAACAGCGTCTGGCGCGAGAACTCGGGCGGCGCCAACGGCCTCAAGTTCGACAAGGACGGCAACCTCGTCGCCTGCGAGGGCAAGGGCAAGCGGATGGTCCGCATCGCCCTGGCCGACCAGAAGGTGACCGTGCTGGCCGACTCCTATGCGGACAAGCCGCTCAATTCGCCGAACGACGTCGCGATCGACTCCAAGGGGGGCGTCTATTTCACCGACCCGAGCTACGGGAAGCCGGAGAACAAGACCCAGGACAAGGAGGCGGTCTACTACATCCCGCCCGGCGGGGGGAAGGCCGTCCGCGTGGCCGACGACCTGACGCGCCCCAACGGCATCCACATCGCGGGCGACAAGATCTACATCGCCGATCACGGCGGCAAGAAGACCTTCGTCTACGGCATGAACGCCGACGGGACGCTCAAGGACAAGAAGGAGTTCTGCCCCGCGGGCTCCGACGGTCTCAAGGTGGACGAGAAGGGGAACGTCTACACGACCAGCGGCAAGGGCATTGAGATCTGGTCGCCCGAGGGCAAGCCGCTTGGCACGATCCCTCTCCCCGAGGTCGAGGTCGGCGGGAAGAAAGTCCGCGAGGGGCCGTCCAACCTCGTCTTCAGCGGGAAGACGCTCTTCATCACGGCGCGGACCGGCTTCTACTCGGTCGAGATGAAGGTCGCTGGGCCGTAGCGCGGGCTGGGGCAGAACGCCACTCGCCGACCGGATCGAGTTCGCTGCCCCATGATGCCCCACTCGCCCCACGGTCGCGGCCTGCAAACCTCGAAATCCACCCCGAAAATGCGGATTCGGGCTGGCCTCCCGCTTGCATAGGAGATGGGGGAGCGGGATTCTAAGGTCAGGGAGGCGAGCCATGGAGAACCGGGACGAAAGCACGGCGGCACGGTGGTTCGGGAATGCGCCCTGGTGGATGATCTCCGCCGGGCTCCACGTCGTCCTCCTCCTGGGGGCGGCGCTCATCTACGTCGAGCGGGCGCTGGCGGTCGACGAGTCCCCCATCATTCTCAAGATCCGCGAGGGGGGGGTGGTCCTCCCACCCCAGCCGCCGGAGCCTCCCTCGACCTCCGATCCGCAGAAGGGCGCGCCCCTGACGGATGACCCCAGCACCATGGACCCCAACCAGGTCATCCTCTGGGACCCCCTCGCGGAGATCGGGAAGAGGAACGAGACCGCCAACAACGATCCGCGCGGCGGCACCCTCGGAGACTCGCCCAAGTTCACGTCCTTCCTGCCCGGCGAATCCGGCTCGCACACCGGTCGCGTGAAGGGTCCCGCCCACGGGTCCCATGAGATCATCGGGGCGGGCGGAGGCGCCGGCAGCGCCGGGAAACACGGTGACCCGTTCGGCGGCATGAGGCACACGCGGGTCACGGGCCGCAAGTCGGATACGAAGTACGAGAGCGTGGTGCTCGAGGCGCTCAAGTGGCTGGCGCGCCACCAGGGGGCGGACGGCGGTTGGAGCGCGGACTTCGCAGGGCGCTGCTCGGGGGCGCGCTGCTCCGGCGCGGGCGAGAAGGACTTCAACGCGGGCGTGACGGGCCTCTCGCTGCTCGCCTTCCTCGGCGCCGGCTACACCCACTTCTCCCGGGACGAGTTCCCCGATCCGGCCGATCCCTCGCGGACGCTCCGCTTCGGCGAGACGGTCAAGAAGGGCCTCCAGTGGCTCATGGCCCGGCAGGACCCGGAAGGCTGCGTGGGCGAGCGCGGGCAGAAGTACATGTACAGCCACACGATCGCGACGCTTGCGCTCTGCGAGGGCTACGGCATGACGGGCGCGCAGCTCCTCAAGGACCCGGCCCAGAAAGCGGTCGACTTCATGGTCTCCGCCCAGAACCCCGGCCGCGGCTGGCGCTACGGGGCCCGCTCCGGGGACAACGACACGTCCGTCACCGGCTGGGCGGTGATGGCCCTCAAGTCGGCGGAGCTCTCGGAGATCCACTTCCCCCGGAGCTCCTTCGACGGCGCGCTCGCCTGGCTGAACGAGGCCACCGAGATGAACGGCTACTACCGCACGGGCTACACGCAGGCGGGGACCGGCAAGGTCTACGTCCCCGGCAAGAACGAGCAGTTCTCGGACCACCCGTCGATGTCCGCGGTGGCGCTCATGAGCCGGATCTTCATCCAGAAGAGGAAGGACGACCCGGCCCACGGCGCGGCGCAGATGCTCCTCTCCGACCTCCCGGAGTGGAAGGCGGAGAAAGTGGACTTCTACTACTGGTACTACGCCTCGCTCGCGCTTTTCCAGCTGGACGGCCCGGACGGCGCGCGCTGGAAGAAGTGGAACGAACCCCTGAAGTCCGCCCTGGTGCCCCACCAGAAGGGCGCCGGGGACGGCTGCCGCAGGGGGTCGTGGGACCCCGAGGCCGAGCGCTGGGGCTTCGAGGGCGGCCGGGTCTACGCCACGGCCATCAACGCCCTCACGCTCGAGGTCTACTACCGGTACGGGAGCGTCTTCGGCGGCACCAAGAAGTAGGGAAGGATTCCGCCCGTTGTTCGGCGCGTCCCCGACCGCCTGGCCGGGACGCGCCGATCCTATTTCTCCTGGGCGTTCTGCCGGAGGGTCGGCTCGAGCCAGACGCGCTTCACCCTGTGCCAGTGGGTGAAGACGATCTCGGTGGGGGCCGACTCGCCCGCCTTGAGCGGCGGGAAGGGGAGGTAGTCGATCTTCAGCTTCTCCCCCAAGGCGCTGAAGAGGGTGAACTTGACGTCGCCGAAGAATCCGCCCTTGACGGGCTCGGGCCCGGGCGTCGCGTCGACGGCGATCGTCCCGGCGATCTTCTTCGACTGTTTCTCGCCCGGGGCCGGGGCGGCGAACGCCCATCCCGAGGTCCGGACCTTGAGCGGTCCGGCCTTGAGGAGCGGGTCGGCCTCGAACGCGGGGAGCGCCGCGGCGGGGGCCTCCGGGGCCTTCTCCGGCTCGCGGTTCAAGTGGAAGTATCCGAAGACGCCGGCGAACGCGGCGACGAAGAGCACGACCGCGATGACGGGGCCGGCGGAGGACCGTGAGGCGGCGGCGGGGCGTCGACGCATGGGGGGCATTGTATCAGGCCTTGAGGAGCTCCGCGTAGACGTCCCGGACGGCGGCGGCCTGGCGCCGGACGTCGTAGAGCCGGAGCGCCTTCTCGCGGCCGGCGAGGCCCATCGCGGCGCACGCGGCGCGGTCGGCGGCGAGGCGTTCGATGGCCCGGGCGATGTTCTCCGGGCTGTCGTCGATCACGAGGCCGGTGTTCCCGTCGTCGACGAGCTCGGGGATCATGCCGCGGCGCGCGCCGATGACGGCGCGGCCCATGGCCATGGCCTCTCGGACGGCGCGGCAGGTGCCGTCGGAGCCCGGGACGAGGAAGAGCAGCGCGTCGAACCCGGCGAGCGTGTCGAGGTACTTCTCGCCGAGGTAGCCGGTGAACGTCACGTTCGTGAGTCCGAGGCGCCGCGCGGGCTCCACGGCGACCTCCTCCATGTGGGTGCCGCGGCCGACGACCTGGACGCGCAGGTCGGGGACCTTCGCGAGCTTCACGCCTTGGAGGAGGACGTCGAAGCGGCGGTGGCGCTGCATGCGGGCCACGACCCCCACGACGAAGCCCTCGTGGGGCGCCTCGCGGGGCGTGAAGCGCTCGAGGCGCAGGGCCGGATCGATCCTCCATCCGCGGACGCCGAAGGACGCCGTGTCGGCCTCGAGGGCCGCCTGCGAGGAGGTGAGGTATCCGTCGGTGAGCTTCCGGTAGAGGTATTTCGAGCCCAGGGTCTTCCGGGTGGGGACGGCCTTGTGGTTGGTCCGGACGATCCTGACGCCGCCGAGGCGCCGTGCCGCCCGGCCGCCCACGAGGTGGTCGTGGGAGAAGTGGACGTGGAGGAGGTCGTAGCCCTTGAGCGCCGCGGCGACGCGGCGGGTGTCGGCGAGGGCGCGGAAGACCGAGCGCCGCAAGCCGGCGATGTGCAGGGGCTCGAGGCCGCGCTCGCGGGCGCGCTGGGGAAGGCTCCCCGAGGCGCCGGGCTCGGGTTCCTGGCAGGCGAGGGCGACGTCGACCCCGAGCGCCCGCAGCTCGAGGCAGAGGTCGAGCGTGGGCTCGGAAGGGCCGGTCCACTTCCAGTCGCCGAACAGGTGGAGGACGCGCATGGGGGTCTGGATTATATCGCTTGATCACCCTTCCGGCAGCCTTTAGACTTCACCTCCCCGGTCGCACCCCCGCGCGGCCCCGGGGCAGGGTGGCGTACCCAAGTGGCCTAAGGGGACGGTTTGCAAAACCGTTATTCGCCGGTTCAAATCCGGCCGCCACCTCCAACTTCCCGGGCGGCGGGGGGTTATGAACGGCTTCCCGCCGCCGTGCGAGGCGGGGCGGGATCTGCCAATATTCTGCCAACTCTATGGGCCGGCTTGGAGAGCTTGCTCATGGCCTCCCTGAGGTCGTCGCACGAGAGATGCGCGTACCGTTCGGTCACGTAAGATGCGCCGTGACCTAGAAGCCTCATTCTCCGAAGGGTTCATGGCTCCCTTGCTATGCAACGAGCCTGATGTATCGGATGAAAAGTGCTCTCGACACGACGTGGTAGAATCCCCATGAAGCCGGCAGCCCAAGGATGAAGCAGGGTCCTCATAATATCCTGTCTGATGGTTCTCCGGCTTCGCCGAAGCGTTATGTTTTTACGCGCGATGGCGCCCTTAGGAGGGTAGTGCGTGTCGGACAACGACATTCTTGCAGACCGGATCCGCCGCGCCCTAAGGGCTCGTAAGGACGTCCTTGAAAAGAGGATGTTCGGCGGCGTGGCGTTCATGGTCCGAGGACACATGGCCTGCGGAACCGTTCACGGAAAGCTTATGGTGAGGCTTGGCGAGGAAGGGGCTGGGGCGGCCCTTAAAAAACCACACGTCGAACCGATGGATTTCACCGGAAAAGCCCTGAAGACCATGGCGTACGTGCGCCCAGAGGGGATCCGGACCCCAGATGCGCTCAAGAGTTGGGTCGATCAGGCCGTCGGGTTTGCCATGACTCTTCCGCCGAAAACATCCGTCGGATCCGGACGCGCCGGGAAGGGCAAGGGACGGAAGGTTTAGCCGTCCCGCCCCGCGAGCTCGCGCCAGATCCAAAGCACGACTACTGTGATGTCTTCACTTTGTATTTGTCGGCTGCCATCCGGATGGCCTATTGAGGCAAAGGCCTATCCGGTTGACTCCCAATGACCCCGCAGGAAGGGCTGTCGGTGCATGACACGCCGCAATCCGCTGTGATGACCCGGTCGGGAGCTCTCGACCGGTTTGAGGTGCAATGGCCGGTGCTTCTCGTTCGCACCCGCGCTGACGGGCCGAGGAGTTGAAATGGTCAAACAGCGGCGCCGGGTTCTCGGCGCGGCGGCTGGCCTGGGCTTGGCCCTTCCCGCTCTCATCGCGGCCGCTCCCAGCCCGATCCAACAGCGGGAACTCTCGAACGACCTTCAAGACACGGACCGGGTGGAGGTTCGATATTCCGGGGCGCGCATGAAGGACGACCCGGTTTACCGCTCCTGCGCTCCTGACAGGACGGGACTCGTGTTCCAGACTTCCGACACCCGCGAGCTCCAGGAAATCCGGGCCGCGCTCGACCTGGGCTGGCATCGGAACCCCGGCGCCGGCCAGTGCTGCGGCAGTCTGATGCAACCCAATCGCAGGGAAAAAGACCCGAGCTATCGCGTTTTCTGCTGAACGCTCACGTATCCTCCATCCGCAACCGCCTCTCAGAGCCCCAGCCGCGCCGACGCGTAGGCGACGCACTTCACGACGTTCTCCTCCTCGATCCGGACGCGGTCCTCGAGCGGGAGGTGGTTCACCCGCGGGAGCTTGTCGGGCGCGACGCCGCGCGCCCGGACGATGCGAAGCGCGCAGGCGAGGTCTGAGCCGGGGACGTCCCGCATTGTGGCCCAGTACCTGGAAGTCAGGCAGGGGACCCGGAGCGCGTCTCGCGCGGACATCTCGAGCGAGAAGCGCAGCTTCGGCGCCGCCTTGCGCAGCGCCCCGATCATGCGCGGGAGGTCGTGGATCCCCTCGCCCAGGACCACGTCCGCCGCCAGGAAGCCGTCGTCCGCGGCGGCCACGGCCATGTCCTTCAGATGCGCCGCCGCCGAGACGGGCGCGAGGGCCTCCACGACCTCGTGATTGTCCTCCAGGAGCGCGAAGTTGTTCGAGAGGTCCACGCAGGCGGCGAAGCGGTCGCTCCCCAGCGCCCTCAGGAACGCGAGGTACTCCGCCGCGCGGAAGTCCTTGTGGTTCTCGAAGGCGAGGACGACGCCGTGGCGCGCGAGGACGGGCTCCGCGAGCTGGAGGCGGGACTTCGAGTCGGCCACGAAGCGCGTCCAGGCCTCCTCGGAATCGAAGGTCTCGTAGCGCCGGCCGCCCAGCAAGACCGAGCGCGCAAGCGTGGCGCCGGCCGCCCGCACGGCCCGCATCGCCGCCTCGAAGCGCTCGACGTCCTCCTTCCGGCGAGGCAACTCCTCCGATCCTTCTACCCACATCCCGTGCGCCTCGGCGCGGCGACGCAGCTCCGCCGCGCGCTCCTCCGTGAGGCCGGCGAGCCGGGTCTGGATGCCCCCCGCCCCCAGGCGGCGGGCATACTCGAGGAAGTGGACGGGATCGGAGATGGGCTCCGCGACCTTCCGCTCGCGGTCCAGCTGCATCCGGTGGCGGAATGTGAACTCCGCGATTCCCATCGCGGTCCGCCGCGCGGGCGGATCCTGACGCGCGAGGAGCGGGGCCGCCGCGGCTGCGCAAAGGAAATCCCTGCGGCTCCAGACCATACCATTGGTACGTGACTCCCGAGGTCCAAGTGCTATCATCGGCCCGTGGAGCCCCTTGACGCGCTCGCCGGCGCCGCCGAGGAACACGCACGGCGGGAGCACCAGCTTGAGATCGGGTCTGACGAGCTCGCCCTCGTGGACCGGATCCTGCGCGCCGAGGCGGGAAAGGCGGCCCCCGGCCGTGTGGAGAACCTCACCGCGTGCTACGGGGCCTGGCTGGGGCGCCTGGCCGTCCGTCGATGGAACGCCCGGTGGACCGGGCTCGACGAGCCGGTCCCCCCGCGACTGATCGTGGGCGGCATCCCCGTCAGCCCCATGGACGCCATCCGAAGAATCCTCCTCGACCCGTCCGCCCCCGGCCTCGGCGCGATCCTCGAGAAGCTGGAAGCTTTGGCACACCCGCCCTCCTCAGATCTGGCCGCCAACCGCGTTGCCTGGGACGCCCTGGCGGACGATCCGCGATTCGCCGGAGACCCTGTGCTCCCGGAAGATCCTGCGGCCGCCCTCGACCCGTGGGTCCGGGAGGATGGCGTCCGCGGCAAGGATCTCCTCTGCCTCGGGGCGGGCGGGGGACGCCACGGCCCGCTCCACGCCCTGGCAGGCGCGAACGTCACGGTCGTGGACCTGAGCGAGCGCCAGCTCGACCTCGACCGCAAGATCGCGGCTGTCCGTGGACTGAAGCTCCGGACCCTGCGAGCGTCGATCGATGCGCTCGAGGCCCTCGAGCCCGCTTCGTTCGACCTCGTCCTCCAGCCCGTGAGCGCCTGCTACGTCACGGACGTCGGGCGCGTCTATGCCGGAGTGGCGCGCGTCCTCCGCCCCGGAGGCCTCTACTGCGTCCAGCACAAGGCGCCCGCCTCGCTCCAAGCCTCGCACGCGCCGGATTACAAGCTCTCTCACCCGTGCTCCGATGGGCTTCGCCTCTCCCCTTCATCCGGGGCGCACCGCGAGCCGGGAACCGTCGAGTTCATCCACAGCCTGGACGCCCTTCTCGGCGGGCTGTGCCGGTCGGGGTTCGCGATCGAAGACGTGGTCGAGCCGCCGCGGGCCGATGCCCTGGCGCCCGCGGGCTCACCGGGCCACCGGGCGTGGTTCCTTCCGCCCTATCTCAGGATCAAGGCGCGGCGACTATAAGAATTCACCGCAAGGGAACGGAGATTCCGTTGTAAGGGAATCCCACCGTCTCTGTGATCTCCGTTTGCTCTGCGGTCCATTAGTAGTCCGGATTGCGGCGGTGACGGAAAGGCTGGCTGCGGACGATCGTGAGCGCCAGGGAGGAGAAGCGGTACTCCTGCGCCCCGGCGGCCTTCAGGGCGTCGCGCACGACGCACTCGTCCTCGGCCATCAGCCCGCGGCCCAGCGCGTAGATGAGCATGTTCTCGATCATCGTCCGCGTGAATTCGTCGCGGCGCTCCACGAGGATCTTCTTGAGCTCGGCGGGCCCGTTGAACTTTTGGCCCGTCGGCAGCACCCCCGACGCGTCCACCGGCGCGCCGGCCTCGCGGTCGCGCCAGCGCCCCAAGGCGTCGAAGTTCTCGAATCCGAACCCGAGCGGATCGATCCGCGCGTGGCACCCCGCACATTCCGGCTTGCTGCGATGGACCTCGAGCCGCTGCCGGAGCGTCATCTCCTTCCCCTCCCCCTTCGTCTCCTCGAGCGCCGGGACGTCCGGCGGGGGGGGGGAGGGCCGGGCCCCGAGGATCGCGCCGGCGATGTAGTTCCCGCGGCGCGGGACGTTGTTTCGGTCGGGGTCGGCCTGGATCATGAGCACCGCCGCCGTGGTGAGCAGCCCGCCGCGCCGGCGGTCGGGCAGCGCCACGCGGCGCATCTCCGGCCCGCGGACACCCTCGATCCCGTAATGCCGCGCGAGCGCCTCGTCGACGTACGTGTAGTCCGCGTCCAGGAGCTCCGTGACGGGCCGGTCCTTACGGACGATCTCGTCGAGGAACAGATCCAGCTCCTTCTTCATTGACGCCCGCAGGGCCTCGGTGAACTCCGGGAAGACCTTCGGATCGGGTTTGTGGCCGGCGAGACCGCGGAGCTGGAGCCACTGGCCGATGAAGTTCCCGGCCAGCGCCCTGCTTCTCGGATCCGCCAGGAGGCGGCGCGCCTGGGCCTCCAGGATCTCCGGCTTTGAGAGCATCCCCCTGGCCGCGAGGTCCAGGAGTTCGTCATCCGGCGGGCCCGACCAGAGGAAGAAGCTGAGGCGCGAGGCGAGGTCCCAGTCGTCCACCGGGTACGGCCCCTTCACGCCGGGTCGCGCGTTCTCGATCCGCATGAGGAAGCGCGGCGAGATCAGGATCGCCTCGAGCATCGGCCGGACCGCCCCCTCGTGGCCCGCCCCCTTCGCCCTCGCCTTGTCGTAGATCGCCAGGAGCTTGTCCACGAAGGGCGCCTCAGCGGGACGCCGGAAGGCCTTCAGAATGAACCGCTCGGCGATGCGGCGCGCCGCATCGCGCTCGCCGAGCTCCTTCGACGGCTGCGCGCTGAACACCCGGCGGAACGCCTCCGGGTGCGCGGCCTCACGGTCCACGAGCTCCGAGAGCAGCTTCCGCGCCGCCTCGTGGTGCTGCTCGACAAGGACCGGCGAGACCGCCAGCGCCTCGGCGATCGTGTCGAAGCCCCAGCCCGTGGCGTCCGGCGAGAAGCCCTCCGAGAGATGGAGGTCGAGGCCCGTGAGCTCGAAGATCGCATTGTCGTACTCCATCCGGTTGAGCCGCCGCACCGAGGGCTTCCCGGGATCGCGGGGTTTCTCGCAGTCCAGCGTGCCGAGCGTCGTCCGGACGAACTCGATCATCAGCTTCCGCTCGGCGTCCGAAGGCTGCTTCTCCTTCCTCGGAGGCATTTCCCTCCCCTCAAGGACCTCGAGGACCGTCTGCCAGGTCTTGCGGTTCTGCAGGATCAGGAGCGGGTTCTCGTCCTTCGTGAGGTCGTGGTCGCCCTTCTTCTTCTGCTCGTCGTGGCAGCGGTAGCAGTAGTTCTGGAAGAGGGGGCGGAGCTTGCGGTCGAAGGACAGGCGGTCCTCGACGTACTTTTCCTGTGCGGCGGCTTTGAAGGGGGCGAGAAGCGCGAGGAGGACAAGGACGAGCATGGGCCCGCTACCCGAGGACGCCGAGCGAGCCGGTGCTGTCGCCGAACTGCTTGAGCTCGATTCCCGCGCGGGAGGCCAGGTCCAGGAAGAGGTTGCAGACCGGCTTGCGGCCCACGACCACGTGGCGGCCGCCCTTGATCGTGCCGCCTCCGCCTCCCGCCACGAGGATCGGCAGGTCGTCGTGGTTGTGCTTGTTCCCGTCGCTGATGCCGGCGCCGTAGAGGATCGCCACGTTGTCGAGGAGCGTCGTCTCGCCCTCCTGCGTGCGGGCCATGCGGGAGAGCATCCGGGCAAAAAGCTCCATGTGGAGCGTGTTGATGCGCGTGAGCTTCTCGTGGTTCTCCGCCTTCCCCTGATGGTGGGAGATCGAGTGATGGCTGCCCACCTGGATCTCGGGGTAGGAGCGGCCGGACTTCTCGTAGGAGAAGAGGAAAGTCGCGACGCGGGTGGTTTCGGTCTGGAAGGCGAGCGTGAGGATGTCGAGCATCAGGTTGACGTGCTCGGCGAACGTCGCGGGGATGCCGCGGCCCTCCGGGATGATCACGTTGGGCAGGTCGCTGTCGCGGCCCTTCGCGACGGGATCCTCCTTGAAGGCCTCCTTGTGATGAGGCTGATCCTCGCGGCCGGCCTGGTCGAGGCGCTTCTCGATGCTGCGCAGCCCCTCGAAGTACTCCTCGAGCTTCCGGCGGTCGCTGAACCCCAGCCGGGCCTGCAGGGTCCGGGCGTCCTCGCGCACGAGGTCGAGGACGCTCGACTCCACCGAGTCGGCCTTCGCCGCAGGCTTCGGCGGCTCCTCCGCCGCCCAGTCGCGGCGCTTCGGCGCGCGCCCGCGGAAGAGCCGGTCGAAGAGCTGCCGCGGGTTGAGCTCCAGCGCCGCGGGGGTGGACTTGCTGCGCCAGGAGATGTTCGAGAGGTAGGTTCCGCTGTAGCCGTGGTCGCCGCGCATGCCGGCGTCGATGCCCAGGGCGAGGGAATCGACCGGGGTCTTGAGGCCCACCTGCTGGGCGACCACCTGGTCGATCGACGCGCCGGCCACCTCGGGCTCCTCGGAGTGCTTGCACTTGGCGCCGATGAGAAAGCCGCCGCCGGAAGGCTCGTGCGCCGCCTTGTTCCCGTTGCAGTGGTCGGCCGCAAGATCGCTGAGCATGAGGATCCGGTTCTTGACGGGTTCGAGGGACTTCAGGATCGTCGGAAGCTCGTCCAGGGGGCCGCCGGCCTTGGGTTTCCAGAGGGGCATGTGGACGCCGTTGGGGACGTAGAAGAACGCCAGGCGGACGGGAGGCCGCCCGGACGCCGTGAGGGCGGGCGCCATGGCGTCCAGCCAGGGAAGGGCCACGGCCGCGCCGGCGCCCCGGAGGAGGGCGCGCCTGGAGATCATGCTCATGGGGTTCGTCAAATAGAACGGTCCGCAGGGGCGCGGGGTTGCGCCGGGACGCTCACATGGGCGCGGGGATGGCCTCGAAGTTCGGCAGCGGCTCCGTCATCGCCAGGTCGATCTCCACGGGATTCCTGAGAAGGTTCCGCGAAGCGTCGGCGATCACGGCGATCACGGGCTTCTCGGGGATGTCCGGGCTCGCCCGCACGACGCGCGCGATCTCGCCCCCCTCGAGCTTCAGGTAGCTGCCCACCGGGTAGACCGACATGGCTTTCACGAAGGCGTGGACGATGTCCCAGTCCAGCATGCCCTTGGCGCCGTCGTCCATCACGATCTTCATCGCGTGGTGGGGGAGGTAGGGCAGCCGGTGGGCGCGCGGGGAGACCATCGCCCCGTACGTGTCCACCACGTTGATCAGCCGGGCGTAGACGTGGGTGTCCTCCTTCTTCTTGCCGTGGGGATAACCGCTCCCGTCGGGGCGCTCGTGGTGCTCCTGCGCCACGCGGGCGACGACGTCGCGGAGGACCACCTCCTTGGTCAGGAGGAGGGACCCCTCGATGGGATGCCCCTTCACCTGCTCCCACTCCCCGGCGTCGAGGGCGGCGTGCTTGGTGAAGACGTCGTGCTTCACCTTCATCATCCCCACGTCGTGGAGGAGACCGCAGACGGTGACCTGTTCCACCTCCTCCTTCGGCATGCCCAGGGCCTTCGCGAGGAAGAGCGAGAGCTTGGCGACGTTGAGGCAGTGGCGGGAGACGTAGCGCTTGGTCCGCGAGCGGTAACTCAGGTCCAGGAAGTCCGGCAGGGGCGTCGTCTCGTAGCGCCGGTAGAGCTCGTGGAGGATGTCCTGGAGGAGCGGCGAGACCAGTCTCCCGGTCTTGCTGAGCGTCGAGAGCAGCGTCTTCACGCGGAAGACCAGGCTCTTCCGGAAGATCGTGGGGAGGACCTGGGTGTCCCGGTCGACCATGAGCGGGGGCTCGCTCGCCTCGGAAGGGGACGGCAGCCCCGCCCCGTCCCCCGTCATCACGACGCGGAGGTCGTCCTTCTTGGTTTCCGTCTCGGGCAGCTGCTCCAGCCACATGGGGAGGGGCTCGGCGTCCGCCTCGGCAGGGCCGAGCCACCCTTCGAGTTCCTCGGCCTTGCGTCCCGGGAAGAACTCCGAGAGCCGCCGGGCGGCGTTCCTCCGGTCCTCCGGGGTCATCGCGGAGCGCCGCGCGTTCTCGGCCACCGAGAGTTCGAACGCCTGGCGGTCATCGAGACTGCGGACCACCGCGGGGACCTCCCCCATCCCCAGGGAGCGGCAGGCCTGGAGCCGCCGCTGCCCGCAGACCACCTCGAACTCGCGCCCCGCGGGACGGACGAGGATCGGGTGGAGGAGGCCGTGCTTCCTGACCGATGCCGCGAGGAGCGCGATTTCCTCGGGTCGCGCGTCGCTGCGCACGGGAAGCTTCCGCGGTCGCACCCGCGCGATCGGGATCGGCTCGACCCGCGCGCCCTTCTCGTCGCCGATCACAACTCAACCCTCAGCCGCTCGAGGAAGTCCCCGAAGCCATGCCGGCGCCAGAAGCGCCGCGCGGCCTCGTTGCGCACCGAGACGTTCACCTCCACGTAGGGCAGTCTGTGCCCGCGGAACCAGGCCTGCGCCTCCTCGAGGAGGCGGCCGCCCGTCCCCCGCCGCCGGTTCCGCACCGAGATCTCGGAGACGTACCCGTAGAACTGGTGGGGAAGCACCGGCGGGTTCTCGAGGATCATCGCCAGGAGATAGCCCTCGACCGTTCCCGCCTCCTCCGCCACGAAGACGGCCGCGCGGTCGCTCTGCATGTTCTGCTCGATCCACCCGGCCATCACGACGTCGGCCGCCGGCGTGGAAGCGAAGCGCGGGTCGAGCGGCGCATGGAAGTCCCACATCTCCCGCCAGAGCCGCACGAGGGCATCGAGGTCCCCGGG
The DNA here is from genome assembly GCA_023261405.1 of Planctomycetota bacterium. GTDB lineage: Bacteria > Planctomycetota > MHYJ01 > MHYJ01 > JACPRB01 > JACQFK01. The sequence continues at coordinate 1,722 of JAHFOZ010000028.1, read as the reverse complement.
GAGGGCTCGGCGGATGAGGAGGGGCACCAGGCCGGGACCTCGGGCGTCTATCGCTTTTCCTTCTTCCAATCCGACGGGTCGGGCGCGGAGGAGGCCGCCCGGCGCACCTTCATGAAGACCATCGAGAGCGCCATGAAAAACTCGCCCGAGTCGATCCCCGGAACGGCGCCCGGATTCTTGGCGAAGAAACCCTCGATCAGCTTCGGGGCTTCGTCGATCGTCGCCCCTTCGAGGATCGCCTCGAGACCCCGGAGCACGCCCTCGGGGTTTTCCTTGTAGGTCCCGCTGAACTCCACGCTGCCGATGCGGCTCAGCCCCTCGCCGGGAAGGAGGGTGGTCCGGATCACCCCGCCGGAGGTGCGATGCTCGCCCGTGACGCTGCCGGCAGGATCGGGCACGGGGCACCTCCTATTTGGGCGTTGCGGGGCCGGCGGGGGCGGGCCAACTGTCGTGCACGTGGGCGATGAGCCATTTCCCCTGGGACTTCCGGAAGACCACGCTCACCGCCCCGCGCTGCCGGGACGTGCTGGCGATGTACGTGGCCACCGCCACGTCCCCCATCACCTGGATCGACTCGCCGCCCACCAGGGTCTTGCGGCCCTCGCCCTTGATCTGTTCCGCGCGGCGCTCCAGCTCCTCCTCCACCGCAGGGATGCCGCGCACGAAGTCCTCCGCGCCCTTGTACATCACCACTTCCGGGTGGAGGAGGGCCTTCATGAGGGGAACCTTCCCCTGGTCCCCGGCATCGTGGTAGGCCTTGATGGCATCCCAGATGAGCTGCTTGTTCGTAGCGATGTCGGGGGAGGGGGGTGCTTCCTGGGAGCAGGCGCCCGCGAGGAGCATCGCCGGAAGGAGCAGGAGCCGCATGGATTTAACTATATCCCTCCCCGCGGAGTCGGTCAAGGAGGGCGAAGGCACAGGCCAGCGCGGAGCCCGCCAGGGTCGCGACCAGGCCCAGCCGGAGCGGCGTCCGGGAGGGTTCCCGCGGGGGGACTTCGGGCGCGCCGGGGTTCTCGTAGATGTACAGGCCGCCCGCGCGGGATTCCCGGAGGCGGCCCGGCGGGAGGGGCCGGTCCGTGACGAAGGTCCTCATCCCGAGGGCCTCGAGCGCCGGGTGCTGCGGGTCGTCAAGGACGATGATGCGGTCCCCCACGACGCGCCCCGCCCCGCGGAGGGCCTCGGCCTGGACGCGCGGGACCATGACGTCATAACCCTGCACGGACGCAACGCCCAGGATCGAGAGCGGCGGCTCGACCGCGCGGCCGAGCGAAGGGTTCTCGCGGAAGGCATAGCCCACGCGTCCGCGGAGGAGCTCGGCGGCAGGCGGGCGCTCGCGGAGGATCGCAGGGTCGGACGGCTCGTTCCAGCGCGCGAAGCGGGGGCCGAGGTCCGCGAGAAGGAGGACCACGACCGCGGCCTGGGCCCAAGGGGGGAGGGTGTGTTCCTCGAGCGCCCGCGCGAAGCAGACGCACGCGCCCAGCGTGAAAAGGAAGAGGAGGCGCGTGGGGAGGCTGAACGTGAAGGGGGCCGCGAGAACCGGCAGGGGCCAGAACGTCGCCGCGGCGAACGCCACCCCGGCCAGCGCCGCGAAATACCTTTCGCGCCGTGCCGCCCGGCATGCCCCGACGAGCGGGAGGAGCCCCACGTAGACGTTGTACTCGTTTGGAGGAAGCGACCCGGGCCAGGTCCCCGGCGCCAGGAGCTCCACGGGCAGGAGCCAGC
>JAHFOZ010000417.1 GCA_023261405.1 Planctomycetota bacterium | reverse complement strand
TTGCACTGGGTTCAGGCGTATCGGGTGCCCTCCTGGCTCAGCAGGGAGATGGAGAACGGACGATGATCAAAGGCTTGAGCGTGGCGTACATCCATTCAGCCCAGGGGGAAAAGCTTGCCCAGTGGTACACGAAGACCCTGGGAGTCCCGATCGAGGCTTCCTTCGGCGATTGGTCCGAGTTCAGGATGCCGTCAGGTTCTCGATTTGCCGTCGATCAGACCTCGACTCCTCAGTCCGTCGTCGAGAAGCAGCCGATCGTCTTGAGTTTTGCCGTTGATGAGATCCATAAGGCGGTCAAGGACCTGGCCGCCAAAGGCGTCAAATTCTACCCATCGGCGGACAAGACGATCTTCGAAGCCGGCCCTTCGCTCGTGGCCACCTTCCAGGACCTGGATGGGAACTGGGTCCAGCTCAACCAGAAGAAGAGGGAGTAGCGGTCCGAAGTCGCAGGCGGGTGGGGGAGGCGCTCTGAAGCCCCTTTGTGTCTTTGTGTCCTGGTGGTTCTTTGGTTGCCCGGTTCAGCGAAGGCCCCGGAAGAAGGCCGGGACGCCCTCCACGAGGAGGGTCCCGCTCCTCGCGCTCACTTGTCGCCAGCGGCCTTCTTGGGCTGCTTGGGGGCCGGCCCCCAGAGGGGCGCGATCTGCTCGGCGTTCCGCGCGTTCCAAAGGGCCATGAGTTCCTTCACCTTGGCCGCCTGCTCGGCCGTGAGGTCATTGGCCTCGCCGATGTCCTGGACGAGGCTGAAGGCCTTGTCCTTGTTCTTGCCGATCCAATCGACGGCGCGGTCGGCGTAGGCGTCGGTGGTGTAGAAGTTCCCGTCCTGGACCTTCTGCAGATCGGGTGAGACGTGGAAGTCTGCGAGGTTGGGCTTGAGGTAGGGGGTGTTGGCGAGAGTGCCGTAGACCTCGTCGAAGCAGCGCTTCATGAGGCGGAATTCGGGGCCGTTTCCCAGGTGCCACTTCACGACGGCACAGGTCGCATAGCCGAGGGCCCTGAGCCGGTTGGCGATCCTCTTCTCGGCGATCGGGAGGCCGAACTTCGCGGTGCCGGGACCTTCGTTGAACTCGCGGCCGAAGCGGGTCTGGTAGCGGCCGGTCATGAGGCCCGCGCGGGTGGGACCGCAGTAGGGGCCGGAGACGTAGCCCGCCGTGAAGCGGGTCCCGCTGGCGGCGATGGAGTCTATGTGGGGCGTGGGGATCTCCCTGTTGCCCTGGCAGCCGAGCTCGCCGTATCCCTCGTCGTCGGCGAGGAAGATGACGACGTTGGGCTTGCGCTTGTCCTGGGCGGCGCCGGGGCCGGCGAAGCCCGTCAGGAGGGTCGCCGCGAGCAGGATCCCACGGATCAACATGGGACGGTTCTCCTTCTTGGTATAGCCGAGAAGGTGATTCCCGGACTGGAAAAAACCCCAAGGGTCTGTTTCTGGGCCGGAGGCGCGGCGTCAGCGCCTCCGTTGGGTCATCGCCCCGCAACCCCCAACACCCGTCGCTACCTCGTCCGCAGGAACGCCACGAGGTCCTCCAGTTCCTGGGCGGAAAGGTGTGAGGTGGCTCCGTGGCGATCGCCGGGATTGTTTGTGGCCAGCACGTCCAGCAACGTCGCTGCGCGCCCGTCGTGCAGGTAGGGCGCGGTGGCGAAGAGGCCGCGCAGGGAGGGCGTGTCGAACCGCGGGCCGGCCTTCTCGTCGGGGACGCCGTCGGTGCCGACGTCGTGCACCTGCCGGTCCGTGTAGAGCGGCGCTGCGTGGCAGGTGGCGCATTGCGTGCGGGCCGAGGCGAACACGGCCTCACCGCGCTGGGCGCTCGCGGCGAGCGGTCCGCCGAGCTTCGAGTACGGGTTCGCGGGCAGCCGGAGCGAGTTCACGAAGGCGGCGAGGTCGTCGAGCTGGGCCGGCGCGAGGCCGTCCCCGCCCATTTCTCCCTGGAGGGTCTTCTGGAACTCCTGCACGGTTTTTCGGTCCGCGGACCAGTGAAGCGGGGGAGTCTCGTGGACGCTGAGAAGCGACTGCGTGTTGCGCGGCCCGCGCACCGTGTTCCACGTGCGGCCGTCCAAGCCCCCGTCGAAATGGCACGACGCGCAGCTGACCCACCGGTCCCGCGACACCCCGGCGAGCGCGGATGTAAAAAACACCCTCTGGCCGCGCTTCTCCGCGGCGGGGCGCGGATCCGAGGTGACGCCCACCGTGTCTATCACTCTCAGCGCCGCGAGGTCGATCACCGTCACGTCGCCGGAAACGTGGTTGGCCACGAACGCTTTCCTCCCGTTGGGCGTGAGGGCGATGCCCCGGGGGTTGCTGCCCACCTCGAGGTGCGCGACGGCGACGCCCGTTTCGAGGTCGATCACCGACACGTCGTCGCTGCCGGAGTTCACGACGCAGAGGCGCCGGCCATCGCGCGTCAGCGCGGCAGCGAAGGGCATGTTCACCGGACGATCCACGGCGTCCAGGCCGATGAGTTCGCGACGCACCAGCTGGTTCGACGCGAGGTCGATCGCCGAGACGACGGGAAAGACGATCCCGTCGAACACCATCCGCCGCGCCGGGGTGTTCGAGCGGAGATGCGGCAGCCAGGCGCGCGTACCCGCGGGGTTGAGCACGATGGACTGAGCCATGTTTCCGCCGGGGACGGCCGGTACGCGCGCGACAATCTGACGGCTGCCGGTGTCCACCACCGACACTTCGCCCGTGAAGAAATGCGACACGTACAGTCGACGGCCGTCAGTGGAGATCGCCAGCCCTCGGGGCTGGGGTTCGACGGGAACCTCGGCGACGACGCGCCGGGCGGCCGTGTCGATCACCTCCACGACGCCCGCGCCGGAGCATGCCACGAACGCGCGGTCTTCCGTGGGACTGCACACCACGCCATAGGGCTCGTGCGCGACGGGGAGCGTGGCGACGACGGTGAGCGTGCCCAACGCGACGAAGGTGACCGAGGCCTCGGCGAAGTTGGCGGAAAGCAGCACATCGTGTCGCGCATCCACCGCGAGCGTGCGAGGGCCGAGCCCCACGGGGATTTCGGCGAGTTTTCGATGCGTGGACGCGTCGAGGGCCGAGATCGAGTTCGCGTCGGTGTTGGCGACAAAGACCCTTTCGCCGCGCGGGTCCAGCACGAGAATCGAACTGCCCGAGGCCTGGCCGAGGGCCTCCGCGCCCCATCCCAGCGCCACGAGCAGTACGGCGACCCCTCTCATCGCGGCACCGGCGCGAAGATCTCGGCGCCTTGGAACAGCACCGCGCGCGCGGCGGCGGCCGGTATCCCGGCGGCGTCCGTGCCGGTGACGCAGAGCGAGAGGACGACCGTGTCCGCCGGGTCGGGGTCGAGGTTCGCGAAGGTCTCGTGCAGCTTGCGCGGATCGTAGCGGATCGTGAACCCGCCGTTCTCGACGTGCACCGTCCCAGCCTCCAGCACGGTACCGCTGAGATTCGCCGTGTAGTGCGTACGAACGCCGGTCCAGCCGGCGGGGATTTGCGCTCGGATGGGGAAGCCTTCGGAAGCCGCGCCGGTCCGCCGAACGAGGGAGGCCCCCTCGGCCGGCGTGTCGATCGCGAGCGCCACCGTGTTCCCTTTGGGCACCACGTAGAAGCGGAACGTGCCCTCCTCCGCGCCGAGCACACCCCCCCTCGGGAACGGTTTCGCCACCGCGCCGGCGGAGGTCATGCCGTCGTGCGTCACGCGGAGGTCCACCGTGTAGATGCCCGGCTCGGTGACGATGAAGTCATCCTCCGGGTGGTGGTAGTGCCCGATCCCGTTCGCGCGCCCGCGGGATCGGATCGTCTTCCCGCCCGGCGTGGTGATCCGGATGTCGACGAGCGACGGCAGGGTGGGCCACACGGCGCCGCTGAAGGAGCAGGTGTCGCCGGTCTCGAGGATGCTGCCCGGCATGGTTCCGATGGGCGTGAAGAACAGGTCGATGTCCGTTCCTCGAAGCGTGAGGAGCGGGCCACCATTCGGACCGCCCGCCGCGCCCTGGAACGGCGGGAAGGTTCTCATGCCGCGCGCCGTGCCTTTGGGGAGCATCACCGCCATCGATCCGTAGATGGCGTAGAGGTTCACGCCCGACTCCGAATCTCGATACACGATGCCGCCGTATTGAAGTTTGACGTCGTCCGGCAGGTCGCCCGCGGGGCCGTTGCCGAGCTGATTATTGTAAGGGTCATCGAACTGCCAGTAGGCGCGCTGCACGCTGCCGGACGCGACGAAGCTGCGCACGGTCACGCCGGGCCGCTGCACCCCGATGTAGTAGTAGGCCCACGTCTTGATGCGCTCCGGATACTGGACCGCCGGGAGGCGATCGGGGCCGGCCCCGGGCAGCACCACGTCCACTTCGCCGTCCGGAGTCCCCCGCGCGCGGCCCAGCTTCGTGACGCGATCGGGGTCGTCGAGGGACAGTTCGGGAAAGAGCCCGCTCGCGATGCCGTCGGTCGCCCACACGACGTCGCCGGTGAAATACGGGAAATACATCTGCGGCAGCGTGCCCCGGCGCTCCTCGCTGCCGAGGGGGTCGATGGTGCGCGAGACGAACCACGCCGGTCGGACGTCGGGCGGATGGTCCGGGCTGAGCAGGCCGCGCCGGCCGTGCGCGACGAGCTTCGTGCCGGGCGTTTCCACGACGGAAGCCCCGCGCGCGGCGCCCATCCACAAGACGCCGCCGGCATCGGTGTAACTCGCGGTGATGTCCACGACATATTCGCCGGGCGCAGAGAGCGCGAGCGCGGCGGCGTTGTCTTTGCCCGGATGGAAGTAGCCGTGCGCGTTGGCGCGCCCACCGACGTCGA
>JAHFOZ010000416.1 GCA_023261405.1 Planctomycetota bacterium | reverse complement strand
ACGTCGCTGTCCCGATGGCACCATCGTCCCCGGGCGCCGTCCACTGCAGCGTGATCGAAGTTGAGGTCTGCCCTGTCACCGCCAGGTTCGCCACGGCCGCCGGCGCGGTAGTATCCCCGGCGCCCGGGAGCTCGTCGGCGCCGATATCCGGGCCAGCCCCCTGGGGCCGCGCGTTCTTGTCGATGTCGTCGGCCACGCCCGCCGCCGTGCCCTGGTCGATGCAGGGGCTGCCGGAGAGCAGGTGGTACGCAGCGTCGAGCATGGGATTCGCCAGGAGGGAGTTCAGGTCCTGGCCGGTGCCGCTGCGCCACTGGGCAAGGGACCAGCCCCAGGCGCCAAGGTCCTCGTAGGCGAAGGTCACGTTGCCCCAGAAGCAGTTGTAGTTGCTCACCAGCGTGCCCGCGGCGAGACCGCCGGGCGCGATGAAGACCGTCGGCCGGGCGCTCGTGTTGTGGACGATGTTGTTCCGCACCGTGACGCCCGAGCAGGAGCGCCCGGCCGATTCGGCGATGAAGATGCCTCCCTTGCTGGCCGTCGCCACGTTCCAGAAGGTGTTGTGGACGACGGTCGCGTTCTGCGCCGCCTGGATCAGGATGCCCGCCTCCACGCAGTTGTAGACGATGTTGTTCCGCACGATGCCGTCGATGCTCTCCCACGGTGGATTCACCATGAACGCCGCGTCCGTGGTCTGGCCGAGGCCCAGCCCCGATTCTCCGCAATCGTGGACCAGATTGCGCTCGTAGACCACTCCGCGCGCGCCGCCCTTCGCGTAGGTCCCGTTCGTCGCCGTGTTGTGGATGTGGCAGTCGCGGACGGTCATGAAGGAGCCGCCCGTGTTGTCGATCCCCTCCGCGTTTGAGGGATCCCGCACCCCGCTGTTGTAGATCTCGCAGCGCTCGATGAGGACGTTGTCCGTGAACGGCACGATTTTCACGGCGTCCCGCCCCGTGTCGTGGAACTTGCAGTCCTGGAGGATCACGCCCGAGGCGTCGATCTTCACCGCATACTCGTAACCGCCCGTGACCTCGAGGCCGATGAGGCGGCCGCCGGTGGCCGTAGACAGGAAGTAGATCGTCTCCTCGATGCCGGCGTTCGACGTGGCCTGCGCGATGCTCGCCGTCTCGCCCGTGAAGCTCCGGAGCGTGATCGATGCCTTCGAGAGGATCAGCCGCTCGTTGTAGGTCCCGCCGCGCAGGATGATCGAGTCCCCCGGCGCGGCCGAGGCGTAACCCTGCGCCAGGGTCCGGAAAGGCTGGGCCTGCGTGCCGGGATTCGCGTCGTTGCCGGACGTCGAAACGTACCAATCCGCCGCGCGCGCGGCCGTCGCAAGGCAGAGAAACACCACCAGCGTTCTCATGACGCCTCCAAGCTGCAGGACTTTGAATGGCCTAGGGCGGGTCGAGGTCGATGATCTCGACGTCGTCGACGAAGAAGGAGCCGCCGCCGGCGGCCTGGACGAAGCCGATGGTGTGCACCCGGTCGGCGGCCGAGAGGCCGGCGCCGGAGGTTCTGCGGAGGGCGGCGAACGGGATCTCCGCCACCCGCCAGACACCGGGGCGCAGGTCCTGGACGCCAGCGCTGAAGTTGTCCTTTGACACCGTGCTGAACACCTGGGCCCGAAGATCGGCGCGGGGAGCCGCGAAATAGCGGAACCGGAGCGCGTACCGGCCGGGCAACGGGCCCAGCTTCAAGTCCCGGGGAACGACCTCGATCGTGGGGTTGCCCCCGTTGTAGGGCCTGGACTCCTTGCATCGGCCGCCACCCTCGCGGGGCGGACCGGCGACGAGGACGCCCGTCGTCTCTTCACTCCCGGCGGGGCTGGCACGCTCGAAGTCCTCGCGGAAGGGGATCCGGAACGCCAGCGGCTTCACCAGAAGCGGGACCCTCGCCGCGGCCACGGCATAGTGGCCCTCCAGGACGTCCACCGAAGTCCCGCCCGGTTCGGTGAGCCGGACCTTCCCCTCCCGCACTTCGAGTCGCGTCGACGACGCGCCGACCACCAACCGCAGCATCGTCCCCAGCACCCGCGCCTCGCCCCGGGCCGTGGCCAGGATCATCGGCTGGTCGGCCGCCTGCTTCGCCACGTCCGCCGTGATCGTCCCGCGCTCCACGCGAAGGCCCTTTCCGCCCGCCGCCCTGATCTCCGTGACGTCGGTCTCCCCGCCCAGTTCGACCCGGGTGCCGTCCTCGAACTCGAGGATCGCGCGGCCCTCGCGCGCTACCGCCAGGCCCTGGCCTTCCTCCAGGACATCTGAAGACTTCACGGCTTCGCGCCGGCCCGCGGCGATCCGCGCCACATTCCCCTCCACGCTCCTGAGCACCGCCGCCACCGCAATCGTAGCGCCCCGGCTCCCGCGGGGGCGGACCTCGGGTGGCACCGTCCGCGCCTTCGCCAGATCGGCCTCGGCGCGCCGGCGTTCCTCCTCGGCCACCGACTGCCGGAAGCGCTCGACGGTGCGCCTCAGGTCGTCCTCGGCCACGGCCTTTTCCGGCGCCTTGTCCGGGGTACCCTGGAGCACCGTCTGTCCTGCCTTCTCGGGCCTCGGGTCGGCGACAGGCTCCGGCTCGACGCCCCGGACGACCGGGGGCTCCGTCCTGGGACGGGGCGGGGCCGGACGTTCTCCCCGCGAGACCAGGACCGCCGCCGCGACGAGCGCCGCGGCCGCCGCAAGCCCGATCCATCCGGAGGCCCCGCCGCGCCGCAGCGCGAACCGCGCCTTCATCCGCCTCGCGGCCGGGAGCCTCCGAAGGTCGCGCTCCAGCTCCGCAGCTTCGAAGATCGCAACCGCCATGGAAGGGTCGGACTCTGCAGCTTCGCGGAGGCGGTCGAGGTCCTCCGTCGTCGCCTCCCCGGCGACGTAGCGGCTGATCCGGTCGCGCAGGGCTTCATCCACCGAGCTTGCCCCCCAGGCAGAGCTGCAGCGCACGGCGCGAGCGGGAGAGGAGGACGTCGACTGCGGGCGTCTTCATGCCTTCGCGCGCGCCGATGTCGCGCGAGAGGCGCCCTTCCGAATACTTGAGCCCGAGCACGCGGCGGGCCCGTTCGGTCAGTTCCGCCAGGCAGTCCCGAAGGGCGCGGGCGCGCGACTCGGCATAGCCGGGGTCCGCGTGGAGTTCCTCGGCGCGCGCGGCCGCCTGGTCGAGCCGGTCCAGGAAGCGCGGATCGGCCGAGAGGACGCGGCGGGGCGCGCGGCCACGGTCGGCCAGGAGGTTGCGCGCGATGCCGCGGAGCCAGGCCCCTATGGGCCTTGACGGATCGAAGCGGTCGGCGTTCTCGACGGCCGCGGTGAAGACGTCCTGGACCAGGTCCTCGGCCGCCGCGGGATCGCCGAGGGCTCCGAGGAAGTACGCCATGAGCCAGGGGCGGTTCTGCTCCAGCAGGGCCTGCGCCCAGGGATCGCGGCTCCGTTCGGGCCGGTTCGCCATCGCCCTCTCTTTCGCGTCCCGCGCAAGAACCTAACAGGAATTCCGCATCGGCCCGCGCGGCGCTCCTGCCGCGTCGCGCGGCGGCGCCGGAAGGCCGGGGCGGGACCGACCGGGTGGCGGGGACACGGAAGGATATCGAAAGTGGGCCCGGGGTTCCAGCGCGAGGAGCGAGGGCCCTGTTCTTGGCGCCTGCTTGCAACCCGCGGCGGGGCGTGATACAAGCATCAGACCTCCATGTGGCAGCTCTTCAGGCAGGGCGAGATCGTCTCCCTTACCGCCTTCCTCCTCGCCGCGCTCGCCGCCGTCGGAGGGGTGCTGCTGGCCGTCTTCGTCCTGGGGCCGCTCGAGAAGCTGCTCTCCAGGCTGGACCCCGCGAAGGTCGCCGAGCCCCGAACCCGGCGCGTCCGCACGGCTTTCCTCATGGCCTCCGTGGCGCTCGGCGGATTCGTCTACTTCCACGCGACCCTGGGGCCCGCGGAGCGGATCAAGTTCCTCCCCTTCGAGGTCTGCCAGCTGGCCCTCGTCACGTTCGGTGGCTTCGGGCTCTTCGAGATCCTCCTGACGGCGTTCGCCGACACGTTCCCCCAGGCCCGCGGCCGGACGCCCATGGCGCCGATCTTCAAAGACCTCCTCCGCACGCTTCTCCTCCTGGCGGTCTTCATCATGGGCATGAAGGCCTCCTTCCCGGAGGCGGACATCGGCGCGATCGTGACGACGTCGGCGATCCTCTCGGTCGTCATCGGCCTGGCGCTCCAGGAGAGCCTGTCGAACATCTTCGCGGGGCTCATGCTCACGATCGACCGGCCCTACAAGCCGGGCGAGTGGGTCCTGGTGGAGGGGCGGGAGTGCAAGGTGCTGGACTCCAACTGGCGGTCGACGCGCCTCCTCACGCGGGAGGAGGACGTCATCTACGTGCCCAACAGCACGATGGCCAAGAGCAGCGTGGTCAACTACACCGCCCCCAGCCACCTGCACCTGTGCTGCCGGAAGATCGGCGTGGAGTACGGCGCGCCGCCCAACAAGGTCCGCAGCGTGTTCGTCAACATGATGATCCATGTGGAAGGGGTCGTGAAGGAGCCCGCGCCCGACGTGTTCGTCCTCGACTACGCGGACTCCTCGATCGTGTACGAACTGCGCTTCTGGATTGAGGACTTCGCGCGGCGCCCGCGGATCGAGGCCGAGGTGATGCGGGGCGTCTGGTATCACCTGAAGCGCGAGGGGATCTCCATCCCGTTCCCCATCCGGGACGTCTATCTCAAGCGGGAGAAGCCGGCGCGGAAGCCGGAGGAGATCCTGACGCTCCTGCAGAAGGTGGACATCCTCAAGCCGCTCAACGAGCAGGAGCTGC
>JAHFOZ010000415.1:685-4780 GCA_023261405.1 Planctomycetota bacterium | reverse complement strand
CTGGTTGGAGGGGATGGCGTAGCCGATCCCCGTGTTCACGCGGTTCACGAAGCGCTTGATGTCGATCCGACCGTTGATCCCCACGACCTTCCCGTCCAGCGTGATGAGCGGCCCGCCGGAGTTGCCGGGGTTGATCTGGGCGTCGGTCTGGATCGCGTCGAAGTAGCCGGGGTTGTCCATGTACCGGTGGAGGGCCGAGACGATCCCGAACGTGATCGTGGGCTCCCAGCTTCCGTTCCCCAGGAGGAAGGGGTTCCCCATGGCGATCACGTTCCGGCCCACCTTGAGCGCGTCGGAGTCGCCCAGCTCGAGGAAGGGCAGGTCCTTCGCGCCCCGGATGCGGCACAGCGCGATGTCGCCGTGCGGATCGAAGCCCGTCACGTCGGCCGTGAAGGTCTTCCCGCCCGGCATCCGCACCTTCTGGCCGTCGCGTTCCCCGGAGACGTGGAAGTTGGTGAGGACCCAGCCGTCCGCCGAGATGCAGACCCCGGAGCCCTGGCCGAAAAAGACGTAGGCGGGGCGGACCCTCTCGCAGGCCGCGCGCAGGTCCTTCTGCAGGGCCTGGAGTTTTTCCAGATCCGCAGGCTCCTGCAGCCCCAGGACGAGCGCCAGCGCGAGGCTCATCGCTCGGGCGCCCCCGCGAGCTTCACCTTGAACTCCTTCTCCTCGTAGCCGTCGGCGGGCTTGGCGCCCTTCTTGCGCATCACCTTCAGCGTCACCTCGTCGCCGATCTTCCTCTCGGCCATCACCTCTCGGAGCGACTCGAAGTCGGTGATCTTCTTCCCGGCGAACTCCACGAGGACATCGTGGGCCAGGAGCCCCGCCTTCGCCGCGGGGGAGTCCGGGAGGACCTGGGCAATCTGGACGCCCTCGACGTCCGGGGTCCCCTCGCCGGGACGGATGCCCAGGAACGGCTTCTTCTCGGCGACGATCTTCTCGCCCGCCTTCAGTCGCCCGAGGAGGCCGTCGATCACGGGCACCTTGCAGGCGAATCCCACGCCGCCCGACTGTCCCCAGACCGCGTCGGGGCGGATGTGGCAGGCCACGCCCACGAGGGCGCCCCGGAGTGTGACGAGCGCCCCGCCCGCGTTCCCGTAGTTCATCTCCGCGTCCGTCTGGACCGCGGATTTCTCCATCCGGTCCATCGCGCTCAGGATGCCCAGGTTGACCGTGGGGACCTCCTTGTCGGGCGAGCGGCCCACGAGCGCCAGGAACTCCCCCTGGCCGAGCGCGCCGAAGTCCGCCCGGGGCAGCACGGGAAGGTCCTTCGCGTCGACCTTGAGGAGCGCGATGTCGCGCTGCTCGTCGAAGCCCTTCAACTCCGCCTCCAGCACGCGCCCGTCCCACAGCGTGACCTTGAGCCCGCCCTTCTTGAGACCGCCCGACACGTTGAAGTAGCTCGTGAGGATGACCCCGTCCGCCCCGTAGATCACGCCCGACGTCGGGCCCTTGGGGCGGCTGTAGTAGTCCTTGTGCGCGGCGGTGATCCCGGGGCCGCCGGCGCCGTCCGGATCGCTGTCCCGGGAGACCTCGATCGCCACGACCGAGCGGCCCGCCTTCTCGCGGACCGCGCGGAGCACGCGCGCAAGCGCGGCGGGCTCGTCGTCGCCGGCGGCGAGCACGGTGAATAGCGCCAGCGCCGCGTTCACTTCTTCTTCTCCAGGGTCACGCGGACCTTCTGTCCCCCCGATCCCGAGTCGATCGTGAACCAGACGATCGAGCCGGGCTCGAGGGCCTTGAGGCGCTGGGCGATCTCCCGCGCGGCCTTGACGGGCGCGTTGGCCATCCCGAGGATGACGTCGCCCTTCTGGAACCCGGCCTCGTCGGCCGGGCCGCCCTTCTCCACCTCGTCCACGAGGACCCGGCCGCCCGCGTCGCGCGCCTTGAGTCCGAGCCAGGCCTCTCCACCCTCTTCCGCGGGGGGGGCGGCCACGGCGGGCGCGGGCGCGCCGCGCAGCTTCTCGATCACCGCCTTGATCTCGTCCACGGGGATCGCGGTGCCCAGGAAGCGGTTGGGGGAGTAGTTGAGGATGACGATCCCGACCACCTTCCCCTGCGCGTCGAGGAACGGGGCACCCTCCATCCCCACGTTGACCGCGGCGGTGGTCTCCAGGACCGGTCCCGTGTACCAGGACTTGGCGCGTTCCTGGTCGAGCCGGTAGGCCCCGCTCACGACCCCCGCGTTGAGGGAGGGCTGGTCGTCGGTGATGATCGAGTTGGCGGCGTTGCCGAGCGTGTAGGAGACGTCGCCGATCCTCACCCCGGAGGAGCCGCCGAACTCCGCCGGCGTGAGCGGCGCCTTGGGCTTGATCCGGAGGAGGGCGAGCTCGTGGGCTTGAGAGGTGGCCACGAGCTCGGCGTCGGCGTAGAGCTTCGGCCCCCGGGTCCACACGCGGATCTTCGTGGCGCCGCGGGGGCAGACGCTGTAGCTCGTGAGGATGAGCCCGTCCGCCGAGAGGACCACGCCGGTCCCCGAGCGCTCGCCCATGGCCTCCGCGCGGATGGCCACGACCGAGGAGGCGGCCTTGTCGTAGACCTTCTGATGGTTCGCGTCGGCCACCTGGGCGGAGAGCGCGCCCGCTAGGGCGATCAGCCAGGGGACGGCAAGGGAGAAGGCTCGGGGCCGCATCGTCATAAGTATATACGGAAGGCCGCCGGGAGCGGAGGTATGATGAGCGGGCACCGAACCTGGACGGGTGCCCCGCCTGTCACAAAGCGGACTCTTTCGGGAGGATTCCTATGACCCGCAGCCTCGCGCTCGCCGCCGCTTTTCTGGTCGCCGCTCACCCCCAGGACACGACTGACAAGAAGGAGCTGCGGTACGGCTTCGAGAAGGGCGAGAAGCTCAAGCTGGAGCTGAAGTACGCCCTGGGCGTGAAGCTGGACAAGGTCCCCGACGTGCTACAGGGGGCCCTCGGCGAGGACCTGCTGGATCTCAAGATCGAGGGGGAGGTCCAGGGCGAGGTCACCGGGAAGGACGAGGCCGGCACGGTCACGGTCGAGGGCCGCTGGAGGACGATGAAGGTGAAGGGCCACGCGATGCTGCAGGACATCGATCTGCAGCACGATGCCGACAAGAAGGAAGACAAACCCGCGAAGAAGGAGCCGGTCGACGAGGGGGCGTTCCTGAACCTGCAGGACCAGTTCAGGGAGATGTCCACGAGCCCGGTCAAGTTCACCGTGGACCGGCAGGGGAAGGTGGCCGTAGATCTCAAGGGCGACAAGACGCGCTCGGCGATCCTCAGCCAGCTGCTGGCCCTCAACGGGCTGACGGGGGCGCTGCCCAGGGAGAAGGTGGGCAAGGGCGATTCATGGAAGGGGGAGCACGTCTTCGAATTGCCTCTGGGGGCGGCGAGCGTGCCCTTCAAGATCCGGAGCGAGAACAAGGTGGAGGGCGAGGAGGCGGGCCGCGTGGTGGTCGCCTCCAGGTTCAAGGTGGGCGCCGAGGAGGGGGACGGCCCGTTCGAGGTCCAGGACGCCTCGCTGGGCATGAAGATGAAGCTGAAGGGGGAGGGGGAGGGGAAGACGCACTTCGAGGTGAAGCCGGGGCGCCCCGCGAAGTCGCAGGGCTCCCTCAGGGTGAAGATCGACGCCTCGCTCCCGAATCCGGGGGGCGGCGAGCAGCTGGATCTCCAGGCGACGATGAAGGCGGAGAGAAGCCATACTTTGGGGAATTGACGATTGCATCATTGCACCTCATTGCGCCATTGACGATTGAACGACCCCCCCCACCCTCCTCGGGGGGCAGGATCAATCGTCAATGGTGCAATTCTTTTCGGCGTTTGCTATAACCGCCACACCATGAAGTGGACCCGGACGTTCATTCCCACGCTCCGCGAGGCGCCCTCGGATGCGGAGAGCCCGAGCCACAAGCTCATGATCCGGGCCGGGCTGGTCCGCCAGCTCATGGCCGGGAGCTACAGTTATCTGCCGCTGGGGTTCCGGGCGCTGCGCAAGGTCGAGGCCATCGTCCGGGAGGAAATGGATCGTGCGGGGGGCGCCGAGCTCCTCATGCCCTCGCTGCACCCGCCCGGCCTTTGGGAGGAGACGGGCCGCCTCGCCGCCTTCGGCGACACGCTCATGAAGGTGATCGAC
>JAHFOZ010000415.1:0-675 GCA_023261405.1 Planctomycetota bacterium | reverse complement strand
CCTGGCGCCAGCTGCCCGTGACGCTCTACCAGATCCAGGGCAAGTTCCGCGACGAGGCGCGGCCCCGGCACGGCATCATCCGGACGCGCGAGTTCGTCATGAAGGACGCCTACTCGTTCGACGCGGACGAGGCGGGCCTGGGCCGGTCCTACCAGGCGATGTACGACGCGTACGTCCGCATCTTCACGAGGGCGGAGCTCAAGTTCATGCCCGTGGAGGCGGACACGGGGCTCATGGGCGGCGACGTCTCCCACGAGTTCATGGCGGTCTCGCCCTACGGCGAGGACTCGGTGGTCAGCTGCGAGAAGTGCAGGTACGCCGCCAACAAGGAGAAGGCCGAGTGCCCCGCCCCGGCGGCCGCGGGCTCGCCCGGGTCTGACACGAAGGAGATCCTCCCGCTCGAGGAGGTCGCGACCCCCGGCGCCTCGACGATCGAGCAGGTGTCGCGGTTCCTGCAGGTCCAGCCCCGGCAGCTCGTCAAGACGCTCATCTTCCGCACGAACGCCGGGTTCCTGGCGGCGCTCGTGCGCGGCGACCACGAGGTGAACCTGTCCAAGCTGCAGCGGGCGGCGCAGGCGGAGTCGATGGAACTCGCCACGCCGGAGCAGATCCTGGCGCAGACGGGCGGGCCCGTCGGCTTCTCGGGCCCGGCGGGCCTCAAGCTCCGGATCCTCT
>JAHFOZ010000414.1 GCA_023261405.1 Planctomycetota bacterium | reverse complement strand
CCCGTGCGCCCCGCCGTCTCCAGGCGCGCGATCATCCACTCGCGGATCGCCGGCAGGCAGGACACGTCCTTCGCCGCATATTCCAGCTGCTCCTCCGAGAGCGGACGCCGGGCCCAGTCCCCCGCCTGCTGCTCCTTGGCGTCGCGGACCCCGAGGATCTTGTAGAGCAGGTACGCGAGCGAGACCGGGTACTCCGGACCGAGCAGCCCCCAGGCCACCTGCGTGTCGAAAAGACGGGGGATCGCTTCGAGCTTCAGCGCCTCGCGGAGCGCGGCCACGTCCTGCCGCCCCGCGTGAAGCACCCACTCGGCGTCCGCGCGCCCGATCGCCGCCGCCAGCGTCTCGAGGGCCGAGAGCTTCCGCGTGTCGACGAGGTAGACCTCGGCCCCTCGCGAGACCTGGATGAGGCAGAGCCCCCGCGCCTGGCCCATGGTCTCGAATTCCGTGTCGATGAAGAACCGCTCCGCGCCGGCCAGCGCCTGCGAGGCCTCCTTCAAGCGCGCGGTGGAGTCGACCAGGATGTGCCGGACGGTTTCCAGAGGCCCGATTTCACCACAAAGAGAGGGTGGACACAAAGGAATCGGGGGCGGGAAGGAGCGGTTCCCGCAGGGCTCCGGTACGTCGAACGGAATGGGGAGCCGGGCGCGCACTTGGGGCCATTGCCTGTCGCCAATTGCCAAATACCTCCCGCCTGGGCGGCGTATCGTCTGAGGATGCCGAACGACGAGCGCCCCGCCTTCTCGCGGCGCTCCCTCCTGCTCGGGGCAGCCGCCTTGGGCGCCGGGTCGACGCTGGCGAAGGGGGCGACGCAGGAGTCTCCCGACTTCTCGACCGTCGACCCCTACCTCACGACCCAGGAGAAATTCCGGGACGTGTCGCGCGGGAAGCCCCTGCCCCACTCGCTTCCTCCGGAGAAGAAGGTCGAGGCGGGCCTCACCCGCGAGACATGGAAGCTGGAGGTCGTCTCCGATCCGGAGCACAAGGCCGATGTCCGGAACCCGATGACGCGGGAGAACGGCAAGGCGCTCGACTGGGAGGGGCTCATGCGCCTGGCGGAGAAGTGCTCGGTGAGCTTCCTCAAGATCATGACCTGCAACAACATCGGCCGACCGCTGGGCATGGGCCTCTGGGAGGGGGTCCCCCTCCGCGAAGTGGTCTGGATGGCGGACCCCCGGGAGAACCTGCGCCGCGTGTTCTACTACGGCTTCCACAACAACGATCCCAAGCAGATGTTCCGCAGCTCACTGCCCGTGGGTCGCATCCTGGAGGACCCGCCCGGCCTGCCCCCGGTGATCCTCTGCTTCCGGCTGAACGGGCAGTTCCTCGCGCCCGAGCGCGGAGGTCCGGTGCGTATCCTCGTGCCCGAGGCCTACGGGTTCAAGTCGGTCAAGTGGCTGACTCACGTGGTGCTCACGAACCTGCACGGCGCCAACGACACGTACGCCGACGAGAACAACGATGTCGACAGCCCCCTCAAGACCTTCGCGCGCGTGCTGTCCGTCCCCAAGGAGGCGAAGGCGGACCAGCCGATCCCCGTCCTTGGGCTCGCGCAGGTCGGGATCTCGGGCCTCTCCAAGGTGCAGGTCTGGGCGTGCCGCGCCGACGAGGCCTGGCCCGCCGAGGACAAATATTTCACCGGGGCCCCCTGGAAGGACGCGGAGATCCTCCCGCCGCCGGCGACCTGGGGCGGGGGCTTCCCGGACGGGAAGCTGCCCGGGACTCCCCTGGGATTCGATCCCGAGACCGGGAAGCCGAAAAGGTGGCCGCTCCCGCTCGCCAAGGCCCACTGGTCGGCCCGGCTGCCGGGGCTTCCCGAGGGGAAGTACCTCCTGCGCTGCCGCTCGATCGACGCGAACGGCATCGCCCAGCCGCTGCCCCGCCCCTTCCCCAAGTCGGGCCGCGCCCTGATCGAACAGACGGAGTTCGTCGTCAAGGGCTGAAGCGCCGGCGAAGCAGGCGGCGCTACTTTCCGGAGACGACCGAGAGCTCCGTCAGCGGCCGGCCGTCGGCGCGCGTGAAGCGCAGGCCGGCCCTCCAGAAGAGCTTCTCGTTCACCACCTTGAGCACGAGGACGTTCTCGCCCCTGCGGAGCGTCACGCTCTTCACGCGGGTGGGCTCCTTCTGCGCGGCGGCCTTGCCCCGCCGGGCGGCGACCTCGGCGCCGTTGAGCCAGACCTTGCAGGCATCCTCGCCCCCCAGGCAGAGCTCGAGGTCCTTCAGCTCCTCGTCCGCGACCAGCACGCAGGCGGCGTATGCCACGGCGTCCGGGGTCTCCTTCCCCGCCACCTCGTGGAAGTTGACCGTCGCCTCGCGCGATTCCCAGGAGCGCCAGGTCAGTTCGCGGCCGCGGACGGACACCTTCTCTCCCTCGCGGGGGCGGAGGGACGCCTCGTTGGGCAGGGTCGCCAGGTCGAGTTCCTTCTCGCCCTCAGGCCCGGGGATGGCCCCCAGGACGAGCCAGTGCCGGATGGCCCCCTCGGTGTCCGGACGCCGCGCGGGCGCGAGGACCACGCGGTCCACGTACACGTCCGTCTCGGCGAACTCCAGGCGGAGCTCGTAGTCGCCGTCGCCGGGGACGTCCACGAGGAGCCTCGGCAGGTCGCGCACCCTGCCCGCCGCCAGTTTGCCCCACTGGTCCTGGTAGATCCGGTACTCGCGCCCTGCGAGGCGCAGGACCACCGCATCGTGCACGGTCGTCCGCCCCTGCATGTCGAGCCGCACCGCCCAGGTCCCCTTGCCCAGCTTCACCGTGGCCTTCGCGCGGCTCCCCGGTTTCTCGAAGAAGATCGCCTTCCCCTGGCTGGCCCCCGCGAGCTCCTTCACGACCACCTCGCGCAGGTTCATCTCCTCCGCCTCGAGCGTCACGGCGGCCGCAAGCGGGACGGGCGGAGGGGGAGGATTCACAGGGATGGGCGGCGGCGGAGGAGGCGGCGGCTTCGGGAGCGACTTCTCGTCGAGCGCGAACCGCGCGAACGCCGCCTGGTCGGCACCCCCCTCCTTGAGCCACGCCTGGACCATCATCCCGACGCTGGGCCTGCGGTCCCCGAGGGGGACCTCCACGTACGCCACCTTCGATGCGGGCGTGATGTAGAGAAAAAACTCGTCGGGCCGCTTCTGGATCGTGCCGCCCGAGAGACGCAGCGTGAGCATCGTGGCGGGCCCGTCCGGCACGGCGGCCATGACGCGCCCCACGAGTTCCGGCTCCCGATTCGGGGCGCCATCCGCCTGCAGCAGGACCAGGAGGGCGATCGTTCTCATCCAGTCGGAATAGCGGACCGGGGCCGCCCCGTTGCCGCAATCGGGGCGGCGCTACCCGGGGCGCGGCTCCATCAGCCATTCCCAGGCCGGGCGGACCTCGATCTCGATGCCGTCCAACACGAGGCGGTCCCGCTGGTCCAGCGTGAGGATCAAGGGCCGTCTCCGGCCCGGCAGGCGGGCGCCGCGCACGACCCCCTCGACCTCGCGCCGCCGATTCTCCGCAGTGAGCCTGGCGCAGACCTGGATCGCCCGGTCTTCAGTGACGAAATCGCACTCCCAGGCATCCTTCTCGGAGGCGTACGAAACGGCCTGCCCGAGACGCCGCAGCCCCAGGTACACGGCGTTCTCCAGCCGATGCCCCACATCGGGAGAGGCTTGCGGCGAGTTGGCGCGCCGGAGGCCGTTGTCCACCGCGTAGTACTTGTTCGGGGCGATCACCCTGCGTTTGAACGACGGGCTGAACTTGGGGACCGCGAAAAGCACGTAGGCATCCTGAAGGTGCTCCACGTAACGGCCGGTCTGGGCGACCGTCGGGACGGCCAACACCTTGGTGAGGCGCTGGAGCGAGATGGGTTGCCCCGTGTTGGCGAGCAGGAAGAGCGCGAGATTCATGACGTGGCGCGTCTCGCGGAGGTGGTGCCGCGCGACGATATCCCGGTGCACGATATCGCGCAAGAGTTCCTGCAGCACCTGGGGAGATCCTTCTCGCAGGTAGGAGGGAAAGCCCCCGTCGTCCAGCCAGCCCTCGAGTGACGCCCCTCCCGGACGCCGGCCGGTGAATTCAAGGTACTCGGGATAGCTGAACGGGAGCACCTCGAACGAGAGGTGCCGCCCCGTGAGCCGGACCCCGACCTCGCGCCCCAGGAGGGAGGCGTTCGACCCGGTCACGCAGACGGCCCGCCCTCGGTCCAGCAGCGTCCGCACGAGCCGCTGCCATCCCTCCACTTCCTGCACCTCGTCCAGGAACGCCGGCGCCTTCCCGGGCGCGAACTCCTCGATCAGGTCCAGGAGCGCCGGGAAATCCTCCGCGGCCAGCCCGTGGAGCCGGGTGTCCTCGAAATTGCAATGGAACGCGCCCCGGCACCGGCGCATGAGCTGGGCCTGCAGGATGCTCTTCCCCGACCGGCGGACTCCCGTGAGGACCACCGCGTGACCCGGACGGGCGGGCAGGCGCCCGGCCAGTTCCCTCTCCACCTCGGGCGCGGGGGCGGAGGGAGGCGCCGCCTCCCGGAGGACCTGCACTAGTGTATCTCGTAGTATCACAATAGTGTTATATCATAAGATACACTATGGAGTCAAGCGGGGACACCGCGAAGGCTACGGGCCCTGGCTCCCCCTTCCGGACAAGTACTGCTCCGCTGTGAGCCTGAGGAATATCCACCCGGCAAAAAGCGCCCCAAGCGCGGCGGAGAGGACGATGTTGCCGGCCGTCTTCAGCGCCACGATCCCGGCTCGGTCGCGCCGCTCATACTTGATGATGGATGCGGAGTTGACGTCCTCGAGCGAGCACCCCGACACCAGAAGGC